>JACCYG010000162.1 GCA_013696595.1 Actinomycetota bacterium
GCCGAGGACGCAGCCGTGGACCGCGATCCCGCGCGCGCGGAAAGGGACGCCGAGCGCGCGTCGCGGTGGTTGCCCTGGTCGTCCGAGGCTCTCCGCCTCGCCGGCGAGGCCGAGCTGGCGCAGGGAAAGCGGAGGCAGGCTCGTGCCACCTTCGTTCGGGCCGTCGAGAAGGATCCGCTCGACTGGGAGCTGTGGTTCGACCTCGCAGTGGCGAGCGACGGTCGTGCCCGAGTGCGCGCCGCGCGTCGCGCGGAGCGGCTCAACCCACTCGCGCCTCAGATCGACGAAGCTCGCGCTCAACTCGGCTTGGGGACGGGACGTCGATGAGACGCGTGGATCCCCTCGCGAATCCCGAGGCGCTCGTCGGCGACCTGTACGCGTACGTCGCCTATCGGGTGTCGAATCAGTCGGATGCCGAGGAGATCACGAGTGCCGTGTTCGAGCGGGCTGTCCGCTACCGGAGGAGCTACAACCCGACGAAGGGGAGTCCGATGGCGTGGCTCGTGGGCATCGCGCGAACGCAGATCTCTGATCGCGCAGCGCGTGAGGCAAATACGCAGCCTCTCGGGGAGGGGGCGCTCGACGGGACGGATTTCGAGGCCGATTTGCTCGAACGACTCAGCCTCCGCGAGGCCGTCCGGGCTCTTGACGCGCGTAGCCGCGAGCTCGTCGCCCTTCGCTATGGCATCGGACTGCCCCCACGCGAGATCGCTGGACTTCTCGGACTCGAGGAGAACGCGGTCAACGTCGCCCTCCACCGGGCGCGACGGCGCCTGCGAGCGAGTATCGAGAGCGGCGGCCGGTGAGGTGTAAGGAATACCTTGAAAAACCGGTAGTAGAGGTAACAGCCACGATCAGGGAGAGGGATGCATGGAAAGGACACCGGAAGACGAAGTCGGTCGCGAGCTTCGTGAGGAGCGTCCCGCGCCGAGCCAGGAGCTCGTCATGTCGATCGCCCGCTCGGTGCGAGCGGGTCGGCGACCGAGTCTGGCGAGCAGGCTCGTCGTCGCGCTCGTGCTCAGCCTCGGTGCAGCTGTCGCGCTGGGGGCTACGGGCGGCATGGCCCAGGTGACAGACGCGCCGAAGTCGGTCGTCAAGCTCGTAAAGAAGGCGGTTGCGGACAAGCCTGCCAAGCAGCAGAAGAAGACGAACCGGGTCACGAACAGCCCGGCCCAAAACCAGTACGGCGAGAAGCCGAAGTGCAACTCCGGCCGCGGCAACGGGAGTGAGGGCAAGAATTCGCAGCTCATCGACCCGCACAGCGGCGGAACCGGTGTCGGCCCCGGCACCTACCCGACGGTCGACTGCGACCCGGGCAACTCCGGCGACCAGAACCGCGGCGGCGACTAGTCGCACGCGTGCAGCGATGCGAGCGGCGCCTCTTCTGAAAAGAGGCGCCCGCTCGCTCGGATTCGATTCGAGACGGAACTCGTCGCCCGAGGTTGTGCTCGTTCGGCACGGGGAGACGGAGTGGAGCCGCGACGGCCGTCACACGGCCGGATCGATGTGCCGCTGAACGCCCGATACTCCCGGACATACCCTCGAAGCTCCGGCATTACCAGAGATCGTCGACGAGACTTCAACCACCGGCACCGGATTGAGCTTTCCGCTGCAGCGGGTGCGTTCGGACTCGATCGGCCGCTTCAGTTCCTTTCCCGCCACGCCCCAGGGACACACGTCCGTACGCTTCGGATTGATGTCGGCGGACGCATGCGCGCGAATTTGCGACGCGCCGCTGGCAGCTGGCGCGTCCGGTTCACGTTTCGGGCGTTCGAGGGGTTCACACGTGCCGACGAGCCGCGTCACGGGAGATCTGAGCTACGTCGATACCTCTGCTGGCGGCGGAATCCGCTCCGTCAGGCACATCGAGTTGCGCTGCGAATCATGCAACAGGCGGATGGCCGCGTCCATATAGACCGGGTCCGAGGCCGGGCTCGCTGAACCCCGTCCGACGCCGATTCCCAAACTGGCGACCCGGCCGCGGCAGGAGTCTAAGAACGAGGCCAAGTCGGCCGAAATGGCCGTTAAGGCCGCGTCCGTCGCGGTGGGGGAGGATATCCTTCCTGAACCGTGGCAAAGACTACGAAGAAGACAGCGACAGAGCGCGCTCGCGAGGAAGCGGCGAAGCTGGGCGTTCCTTTCCGGGTGAAGCCCACGCGCAACGGCTCGGGCGAGATTATCGTCCGCGCCGGTTCCCCCCGCAAGTAGCTCGCGAGTACGCGTACAACCCGGCTCAACCTCGCGCCGCGCAGGGCACCACGATCGGCGGCCGCTGGATCAAGGTCGTCGCTCCTGTCGTCGCTGGCGTGGGTGAGCTCCCAAGATCGCAGGGAAGGTGGTCAGGGTCGAGTCTGGTCGCGACCGTCCGCAAGCGGAACGGGACCGAGAGCAAGAGATCTGTCGCCGCGGTCCAGCCGAAGGACGCGATCGACGTATGGAGTGACGTCGAGAAGTCGGTCGCGCTGCTCGCCGAAGGGAAGAGGGCGGCGAATGGGATAGGTCGTAGAGAGTCGAAGCGATGCCGACGGAGAGCCGGCTCGGTCGGAAGTAGCTCCGACCGATACTAGGGGCGTGAGCGAGGTGTCCGACAGTCTCGGGAATCTCCGCCCACCGTTCCTGCCGGGTAACGAGATCGCCCTGCGACACGGTGCCTATTCCCTCGTCAGGCTGAGACCACGGGCCGAGGAGATCGCTCACGGACTCGGTGACGTCGTCCCTGCTGTGGCTCTCGCGGAAGAGCCGACGATACGCCTCGCGGCCCTCGCTCTCGCGCAGGTGGAGGCCGTCGGGGAGTATCTAGACGAGAACGGGATCATCGACGAGAAGGGGCAGCCGCAACCCGTCCTCCGTCACTTCGGGACGATGTTGAACACAGCGAGCTTCGCTCCTTCCTCGCGCTGCTCTCCTACGTCGCTCGCTGGCGCGGCGAGTGCGACCCGGTGGACGGCACGTTCCCGCGCAAGTGGGTCCGGTTCGTCACCTACGCGAGGCTAGGAGAGAGGCGCGGCCGTGTGACGCCGGCGCAGCTCGCGAAGTTCATCGAGCTCGGCCTGCTCGTCGAGCTCCAGGACGACGACGGACAACAGTTCCTCGGCGTCGTCGACTGGAGAGACATTCGTCCGCTCTCGTGGAACGCGGAGATTCGACAGGCGCGCTGGCGCGATCGTCACGGTTTGTACGGGCGGCGCAAGCGGCGCCCCGGCGATCCCGGAGCGGAACCGTGAGCGTCGTCGAGTCTCCGAAGACGATGCGCGCGCGAGAGGTGCCGCGCCTGGCATTCAGTCCCGACGAGGCGGCCGCGGCGCTCGGCTGTTCGAGAGATTTCTTCGACAACCACGTGCGGCCGGAGCTCAAGCTCATCCGCCGCGGTCGACGTGTGTTCGTC
>JACCYG010000185.1 GCA_013696595.1 Actinomycetota bacterium
GGCGCGTTCCAGCGCGCGCTCGACGGCTACGCGCTTCTTGTGCTGCGAGATCTCGCAGGTGGGCTCGTCGGCGCTGAGATCGTCGCGGCGGTCGGTCTCCTTGCGAGCGCGTCCGTCCCGCGCCCGATCGCGCGAGCGGCCGGCCTGTCGGGACTCCTCGTCGCCGTCATGTGGACTGCGCTCGCCGCACAGGCCTTCGCGCGTGGGCTCGAGCTCGATAACTGCGGCTGTTTCGGCGCGTACCTCGCCCAGCCCTTGCGCTGGTGGGTGCTCATCGAAGACGCGTACATGCTCGTGCTCGCGTGGTACGCGGCCGCCGCGACCGGTTCGCCGTTTCCCACCCCGGCCCTGCGACTCCGACGAGCACAGGAGGCAACGTGACCTCGAACGGCAAGCATGCGACCGCGAAGGTGGACCGCGACGAGATCTTTCTCGAGGAGACCCGCTCGATCTGTCCCGTTTGCAAGCGCGTCATCGCGGCCGAGGTGAACATCCGCCAGAACCGAGTCATCCTGAGCAAGCGCTGCCCGGACCACGGGCCGTTCGACGCGCTCGTGTACTCGGACGCGGAGCTCTACCTCGCGCAGATGCGGTTCAACAAGCCGGGGACGATCCCGCTCGAGTTCCAGACCGAGGTCGTGGAGGGGTGCCCGCTCGACTGCGGCCTGTGCCCCGACCACAAGCAGCACACCTGTCTCGGGCTGATCGAGGTCAACACGGCGTGCAACCTCGACTGCCCGATCTGTTTCGCAGACTCCGGCCACCAGCCCGACGGCTACTCGCTCACGCGTGAGCAGGTCGCGTTCATGCTCGACCGCTTCGTCGCCGCGGAGGGGGAGCCGGAGGTCCTCCAGTTTTCCGGCGGGGAGCCGACGATCCACCCGGAGATCGTCGACTTCGTCGCGATGGCGAAGGAGCGCGGGATCCGGTTCGTCATGGTGAACACGAACGGGATCCGCCTCGCGCGCGATCGGCGCTTCGTTGCCGAGTGTGCACGCGTAGGGGCGCACATGTACTTGCAGTTCGACGGATTCGAGCTCGACACGCATCTCGCGATCCGGGGCAAAGACCTGCGCGAGGAAAAGCAGCGGGCGCTCGACCATTGCGCCGAGGAGGGGATCACGGTCACCCTCGTCGCGGCGGTGGAAAAGGACGTCAACGAGCACGAGGTCGGCGCGATCGTCCGGCACGCCGTTTCTGACCCCGCGGTGACGAGCGTCGTCTTCCAAGCGGTGACGCACTCAGGGCGTCACCGCGTCTTCGACCCGCTCGAGCGCCTGACGAATGCGGACGTGATGAAGCTCGTGGCGGCGCAGCTTCCCGACTGGTTCCAGGTCTCCGACTTCGTTCCGGTTCCCTGTTGCTTTCCGACCTGCCGGAGCATGTGTTACGCGCTTGTCGACGGCGACGCGGTCCTTCCGCTGGCGCGGCTGATCGACGTCGAGCCGTATCTCGACTATGCCGCGAACCGTGTCATGCCCGACCTCGAGGTCCGGCACGCGCTCGAGCGGATGTTCTCGTCCTCGGCGACGCCGGGCGCCGAGCAGGCGCTCCTGGCCTGCCGCGAGTGCGGGATCGACCTCCCGGCCGCGCTCGCCGACGTCCGCGAGCACGCGTTCGTGATCGCAGTCCAGGATTTCCAGGACCCGTACACGCTCAACACGCGTCAGCTTCGCAAGTGCTGCGTTGCGGAGATCACGCCCGACGGACGCTTGATCCCGTTCTGCGCCTACAACTCTGTCGGCTACCGCGAGCAGGTGCGCGAGCAGCTGTCCGGGGTGCGCGTGGCCCCCGTCGTCCCGAACGCGCGCCCGCTCCTGCCGCTCTTGGAGGCGACCCCGTACGGGTCGCGGACCGTGCGATGACGCCCGCCGTGGATGTCAAGGCCTGCTGTGCGACGGCGTACTCCTCGGCCGCCGTCCGCTGGCTCGTGGGCGAGAGCCTCCACCCGGGCGGGCTCGCCCTCACGCGGCGGCTTGCGCGAAGGCTCGACGTCGGCGCCGGCGACGTCGTCGTCGACGTGGCGAGCGGGCTCGGAACGAGCGCGATCGAGATCGCGCGCACCGAGGCGTGCACGGTGATCGGCGTCGACCTCTCTGCCG
>JACCYG010000255.1 GCA_013696595.1 Actinomycetota bacterium
CGTTGCCGCGTTGAACGGAGCCTTTCACGGTCGCGTCGAGCAACCGGTCAACTACGTGAACGCTCCGCTCATCGCGCGTGAGCGAGGGATCGAGGTGCGCGAGGAATCGAGCTCCGTCTCGCCCGACTTCACGAGCGTCATGGCCGTGACCGCGTACGCGGGGAGCGAGCCGTACGCCGTTGCCGGGACGACGATCGGGCACGATCAGCGCCCGCAGCTTGTCCGCGCCCTCGGCTACGAGATCGACGTGGAGCTCGACCGCCTGATGCTGTTCGCGGTGAACGACGACACCCCCGGGATGATCGGCCGGCTCGGGACCCTTCTCGGCGAGGGCGACGTCAACATCGCGAACATGGCGGTGTCGCGGAATCGCCAGGCGGCGCGCGCTCTCATGGCGCTCTCGCTCGACAGCGAGCCTCCTGAAGATCTGCTCGCTCGCCTTCGCGCCGAGCCGGGGTTCGTCGACGCGCGCTTCATCGTCTTGCCGGAGCTGTGAGCGAGGCCTTACCCGCCGCGGTGGATCGGGTCGCCCGCTTCCTGCGCGAGGCGCGCGTCGAGGCGCGCCTCGAGGAATTTTCGGAGGGCACGCCGACTGCGGAAGCCGCTGCGGAGGCGGCCGGGTGCCGTCTCGCCCAAATCGTCAAGTCTCTCGTCTTTGCGTGCGACGGCCGCTGGGCTCTCGTCATGATCCCCGGCGACGCTCGGGCCGACCGGACGAAAGTCGCCGCCGCCGCAGGGTGTGTGCGCGCGCGAATCGCCGCGGCCGAAGAGGTGCGAGCCGCGACCGGGTTCGAGCCCGGCGGCGTCGCGCCGTTCCCTCTACCTGCGATCGAGACCGTCCTGATCGAGCGGATGCTCCTCTCGCACGACGTCGTCTGGGTCGGGGCCGGCTCGAGCCGCCATCTAGCTGCACTGGCGCCCACCGACCTGGTTCGGCTGGCCCGTGCCCGTCCAGCCGACGTCGTGAGCCACAATTCCTTATCGAGACCGGACGAATCCACGTGATCGGGGTAGGCGCAATCGGGGAGGAGTAGGCTGCGGTTATGCGAGAGACCGAAAAGATTTGGATGGACGGAGAGCTCGTCGACTGGGCTGACGCGAAGATTCACGTCGGCACGCACGGCCTCCACTACGGGTCGGGGGTTTTCGAAGGGATCCGGTGCTACGAGACGGCGGGGGGACCCGCCGTTTTCCGTCTCACGGACCACCTTCAGCGCCTCCACAACTCGGCCCGGCTGCTCTACATGGAGCTTCCGTACTCGATCGACGAGCTTCGGGACGCCTGCTACGAGCTGATCGGCGTCAACGGCCTGCCCGAGTGCTACCTGCGCCCGATGGCCTTCTACGGCTACGGCGAGCTCGGCGTGGCAGCCGGCGACAACCCGATCGAGACCGTGATCATGAGCTGGCCGTGGGGCGCCTACCTCGGCGAGGAAGGGCTCAAAGCGGGAATCCGCGCGAAGATCTCGACGTGGCAGCGGATCGGGCCGAACGTGATCCCGCACGTCTCGAAGGCGACCGGCATCTACCTGAACTCGATGCTCGCGGTCACCGAGGCGAATCGCGCCGGCTACGACGAGGCGATCCTGCTCACCGCGGAGGGCTACGTCGCGGACGGCTCGGGTGAGAACATCTTCGTCGTCAAGGACGGGAAGCTCTCGACACCCGAGCTCTCGAACTCGATTCTGCCCGGGATCACGCGCGACACCGTGATCCAGATCGCGCGTGGCCTTGGCTACGAGGTGGCTGAGACGCAGGTGATTCGCTCCGACCTCTACCTCGCGGACGAGGTCTTCATGTGCGGCACGGCCGCGGAGGTCACGCCCCTCCGCTCCGTCGACGACGTCGAGATCGGGGTTGGACCGGTGACCCTGGAGCTCCAACAGGCCTACCTCGACACGGTGCGGGGCCGCCGCGCACAGTCGTCGGGCTGGCTCGAGTACGCGGAGAGGGCGCCGGTCCCCGGGTCGTGATTCGAGAGGAGGTCCCGCTCTCGGCGCCGTACGTCGACGAGCGGGAGGAGGAGCTCGTCCTCGAGGCGCTCCGCTCCGGGCGGCTCGCGCTCGGCCCGATGCTCGAGCGGTTCGAACAGGCCCTTGCGGAGCGCGTAGAGGCGCCGTACGTCGCCGCGGTGTCGAGCGGAACGGCCGGACTTCATCTCGGCGTGCGGATCCTCGGGATCGGCGCGGGCGACGAGGTCGTCACGAGCCCGTTCTCGTTCGTCGCCTCCGCGAACTGCATCCTCTACGAAGGCGCGTCACCCGTCTTCGTCGATGTCGATCCCTCCACGCTCAACCTCGACCCTCGCGCCGTCGAGGCCGCGATCACGCCGCGGACGAAGGCGATCCTGCCGATCGACATCTTCGGCTACCCGGCCGAGCTCTCGGAGCTACAGGCGATCGCCGAGCGTCACGGCCTCGCGATTCTCGAGGACGCGTGCGAGGCCCTCGGTGCCGGGTACCGCGGGCGTCCCATCGGCTCGTTCGGCCATCCAACGGTCTTCGCCTTCTACCCGAACAAGCAGATGACCACGGGCGAGGGCGGCGCCGTCGCGCTCGCGAGCGAGGAGGAATGGAACCTCGTCAAGAGCCTTTCGAACCAGGGCCGAAGCGACTCGGGCGAGTGGCTCACGCACACGCGGCTCGGCTACAACTACCGCCTCGACGAGCTGTCGGCTGCGCTCGGGCTTGCGCAGCTCGAGAAGCTCGACCGCGTCCTTGCCCTCCGAAGCGAGGTCGCGTCGCGCTACAACGACCTGCTCGCCGATGTCGAAGGCATGGAGCTCCTCCGAGCCGACGACCCCGACCACAAGCGCTCGTGGTTCGTGTACGTCGTCCTGCTCGACCATGCGACCGACCGTGACGCCGTGATCGGACGGCTCGCGGACGACGGAATCGCGAGCAAGCCCTACCTGCCCTCGATCCACCTCCAACCGTACTACCGCGAGCGCTTCTCCTATGCGGACGGGATCCTTCCGGTCGCAGAGGCCGCGAGCGCCCGCACGCTCGCACTTCCCTTCCACACGGCGCTCGAGGCCGGCGAGCAGGAGCGCGTCGTCGACGCGCTTACGCGCGCGCTCGCGCGTAGGCCCTAGCGCGCGCGACCGACGGCGCGGTCGATGCACGCGACGACCTCGTACGACACGGGCCCGCGGATGCGGATCTTCGTGCGCTCGGGAGTGGTGACCGTGCGGCCCGCGCCGGGACCGCGAGGAGCCCCGCCACGAGGAGCGTGAGCAGTCCAAAGGGAAGGATGAGCTCCAAGCTGCGATTGTAGGGGCGGAGCTCGCCCCGCCCGCGGCCCTCCAGTGACTTCCGGGGTGCCATAATCACCCGATGGCAAGCCCGGGCCCGAAGATGGTCTTCCTCGGCTTCGGCAAGTACGTACGGGCCGATCGGATCTACGCGCTCGAGCCGATTCGCGGCAAGGACCGGGGCGGCGGCAAGCGCACCTACGTCTGGGTCGAAGGCGTCGCCGAGCCGATCGTGGCCTCGCGCACGGAACGGACGATCCTTCTCGAGATGGGGCAGCGCGACGCCCTCGCGACGCCGATCGTCGAAGAGGCGCTCTCCCTTGCTCAGCGCATCGTCACGGACACGGAGAAGGGCCGGGTCGACCTAAACGACCTCGGCCGGCGCGCGCGACACCTGCTCGAGTCGACGTCCGGCCCGGTCGAAACAGAGAAGCTGTTCGAAGAGGCGTGAGCCTCGGGCGCGAGTACTTCACGCGGAGCGTGCACGAGGTCGCTCCCGCTCTGGTCGGCTGCACGCTTCTCGTCGACGGGGTGGGCGGGCGGATTGTCGAGGTCGAGGCCTACGACCACGGGGATCCCGCAAGCCATGGGTACGGAGGGCTGACGCAACGCAACCGCTCGATGTTCGGGCCGCCCGGCCACGCGTACGTGTACCGCTCGTACGGAATCCACTGGTGCCTGAACCTCGTCTGCGAGGAGGACGGCGTTGCCGCGGCCGTCCTTGTGCGTGCGCTCGAACCGTCCGAAGGG
The DNA here is from genome assembly GCA_013696595.1 of Actinomycetota bacterium. Classification (GTDB taxonomy): domain Bacteria; phylum Actinomycetota; class Thermoleophilia; order Gaiellales; family Gaiellaceae; genus JACCYG01. The sequence goes on from JACCYG010000255.1 coordinate 4,004, forward strand.
ATCGACGTGATGCGTGAGCGGCGCGGGCTGGACGACGTCCGCCTGCTCTGCGCCGGCCCGGGGCGGCTCTGCCAGGCGCTCGACGTGACGCGAGACCACGACGGCCTTCCGCTCGACCGGCCGCCCTTCGCTCTGCAACCCGCGGAAAGGGACGTCGACATCCTGGTGGGCCGGCGCGTCGGAATCACGCGGGCGGCCGACCTGCCGTGGCGCTACGGTCTCGCCGGCTCGCGCTTTCTCAGCCGCGCCCTACGCGCAGCCTGATCACCATTCGGGGGGCGGCCGCCACTCCGCCGCCCGGGTACTGAGAGAGCACGTCACTTGCCGTCCCGTCCGCGAGCGAGGCGATCAGCGGAACGAGCCCGCGCGCGAGCAGCCTCCGTCGCGCTTCGGCGACGTCGAGCCCCACGACCCTGGGGACGATGCCGTGGGTCGGCTTGGGAAGGACGATGCGGACGGCGTCCCAGGAGGAGAGCGTCCCGGAAGCCGGGATCTGCGCGACGACGCGGTCGAGCCGCTCGCCGGGCTTCGCGGGGCGCGTGATGATTTCCGGGGTGAGCGGCGTGCTCGCGAGACGTTCCTCTGCGGCCTCGAGCGAGGCGCCCACGACGCGAGGGACGTCGACCTCGTTGGGCTTGCAGCCGGCCTTCTTCCGCGGCTCGTAGCCCACGACGTACCAGACCGTGCGCGCATCGTGGCACTTGCCGTTGTCGACGAGCAGCTCGTCGTCTCTATTGACGACCCTCACGGGGACCGCAGACTCGTAGTCGGGTGAGGGGAAGTATTCGGGCTCCTCCTGGAGGCGCTCGAGCGCGGCCTTGACGAACGACTTCCAGATGAGCGCGGGGTAGGTACCTCCTGCGACGGGCGTCCCGTGGTATTCGGCCAGCATGGGCTTGAGCTTGTTCGGATACCCGACCCAGACCGCGACGGCGAGTTGCGGCGTATACCCGACGAACCACGCATCACCGTAGTTCTCGGTCGTGCCCGTCTTTCCGGCGGCGGGGCGGTCCTCGAGCGCGGCGCGCTTCCCCGTTCCGCTCTCGACGACGGTGCTCAGAATCGAGGTGAGAAGGGCGTTGTCGTTCGGGTCGAGCACCTGCTTCTCGATGACCGTGTTCCGGTCGATGCGGCTTCCCTCAACCACGCGAAGCACGGCCCGGGGCTGGTTTCCGAGGACCTGGCCCTCTACCCGCGCGCCGTCGTTTGCGAAGGTCGAGAACGCACGCGCCATCTCCAGAGGGTTCACGGCCTCGACGCCGAGCCCGATGGCGAAGTAGTCGTCCAGCGGGCTCGTTATGCCGAGCGCGTGGGCGACGCGGACGACCTCCTTGGGCCCGACATGCGCCGTGAGCTGCGCGTACACGGTGTTGTCGGAGAACTTGGTCGCGTCGACGAGGTCGACCGATCCGAGGTAGGAGTTCTCGTAGTTGCGAATCGACCAGAGCTTGTCACCGAGGTTGATGACCGTGGGTGCCGACTTGTAGACCGTCTGCGGCGAGATCCCCTGAGCGAGGGCGGTGGCGAGGACAAACGGCTTGAACGCCGACCCGGGCTGGCGCTCGCCTTGGACGGCGAGATTGAACTGGCTCTCGCGGAAGCTCGACCCACCGACCATCGCCAGTATGCGCCCGTCGCGCGGATCCACAGCGACGAGGGCCGCGGACGGCCCGATGTCCTTCAGCCACTTGTCGATCGCCTCGCGTGCGAGCCGCTGCAGATCGAGGTCGATCGACGTCGTGACGCGGAGCCCGCCTCCGAAGACCTTCCCGGAACCGTAGAACGGGATGAGCTGCTGCTTCACGTACTCGACGAAGTAGGCGGCGGGGCCGCTGACGGGCCGGAGGACGTTTTCGGGCTTCGGGAGGCGCGTCCGGTCGGCGGCGAGATGATCGCGCTCCGTGATCAGCCGCTGCTCGAGCATCAGGTCGAGGACCGTCGTCCGCCGCTCGCGCGCCGCACGCTGGCGCGTCACGGGATCGAAGGCAGAGGGGTTGGCCGGAATTCCCGCGAGTAGAGCCGCCTCCGGGAGGGTGAGCTCCTTTGCGCGCTTCTTGAAATAGACGCGCGCGGCCTTCTCGATTCCGTAGGCGCCGTTTCCGAAGTAGACGGTGTTCAGATAGGCCGTGAGGATGCGGTCCTTCGACCAGCGACGTTCGAGCTGCCACGCGAGCGCGGCTTCCTTGAGCTTCCGGCTGATCGTGCGGTCGCTCCTCGTGAGGGTGTTCTTCACGAACTGCTGCGTGATCGTCGAGCCACCCTGGACGAGCTCCTTCTCGCGCACGTCGGCCCAGACGGCCCGCCCGATCCCCCGGATGTCGACGCCGCGGTGCTCCCAAAAACGCTTGTCCTCGACGGCGACCATCGCCTGCTTGACGACAGGGGCGATCCCGTCCGAGTCGACGACCACGCGGCTCTCCCGCCCCCGTAGGACGGCGAGGACGGTTTTGCCGTCCGACGCGTAGATGTAGCCGTCCTGCTCGAGGCCCACCTGGTTCCGCGGATCGAGGTTCGGGATCTCGCTCGCGATCGCTGTGACGAGGCCGTAGACGAACGAGACGCTGCAAACGAGCCCGAGAACCGAGAGGAGCGCGAGGAGCCGAAGCTTGCGGACTCTGCGGGTCCGCGGCTTTCTCTCCCTCTTTCTCCAGAGCCTCACGAAACGGGGGATTGTACTTCGGCTAGGGGCGCTGACGCCCCGAGAGCAGAGGCTCCCCGGGGCCGTGTTCCGGGCTTCGCCTTAGGCGGGTACGAGACGGTTGTTCGGGCGGGCTTAAGCGGGCGTCGCGGTGAAGACCGGCCTGCCGCTCGGCTGATCCGCGCCCTCGTCGTCCTCGAGCGTGACGGCCACGACGGCCTCGCCGGGCACCGGACGGTCCAGCGCGACGACCGTGCGCCCGTCGCCGGCGTCGAACAAGGCAGCAGGCAGGGGCCGTCCGTTCTCGATCACCCAGGCCTCGTAGGCCTTGCCGCTCGGTGCGGGATCGAGGTTCGAGACGATGAGCGCCGCGTCGCCCGTGCGAGAAACGACGAGGATCCCGTCGGCGCCCTCGAGCGGGATTCGTGCGGCGTCGCGCTCAGCGAGCACGGCGAACGCGCGCTCCTGCTCGGCTCGAGCCTGGCGCTCGTCCGCGAGCGAGGACGAGAGGGACCCCGCCCAGATCCCGAGCGCGATCGCGACGGAGGCTGCGAGCGCGGTCGCGCCGGCGAGGGCCGGGAACGTCCAGCGTGGCCGCAGCGCGACCACCGGCGCACGCTCGGCTCGGGCTTCTTTGAGGATGCGCGAGCGGAGCGAGCGCGGCGGTGCCGGCGCCTCGGGTAGGTACGCGAGGGAGGTCACCGTGTCCTGGAGCGAAGCTAGCTCCTCTTGGCACTGCTCGCAGCGGCCGAGGTGCGCCTCGTACTCCGAGGCCTCCGCCCCGTCGAGCGCGTTCAGCGCGTAGGCCGCGGTCAGCTCGTGAAACCCGTTGTGTTCCATGTCCCTCTTTCGGGCATCCCGTCGCTCAGGATCTCGCGCAGTCGCGCGAGCCCGTTGAACATCCGGCTTTTGATCGTACCGAGCGGTTCTCCGAGCCTCTCCGCGAGCTCGGACTGAGTAAAGCCCCCGAAGTACGCGAGCTCGAGAGCCTCGCGCTGCTGATCGGGTAGCTGGCGAAGCGCTTCGCGGACGCGAGCCCGCTCGAGGCCGAGCCAGGCCGCCTCGTCCGTCGCGTCCCCGATCGGATCGGGCGCCGACGCGAGCGGTTCTCCGCGCCGTCGCTCCTCGCGCCGAACGAGGTCGACGGCCCTACGGTGAACGAGCGTGAGAATCCACGTGCTCGCCTTCGAGCGCTCGGGTCGAAAGCGTGCCGCGGAGCGCCACACGTCGAGGAATGCGTCCTGAACGGCGTCCTCCGCAAGCGCCTTGTCGCGGACAACGCGTAGCGCGAGCCCGTAGGCGACGCGCCCGTGACGGTCGTAGAGCTCGGCGAGCGCCGAGTCGTTCGAGCGCGCGACGAGAGCGACGAC
>JACCYG010000258.1 GCA_013696595.1 Actinomycetota bacterium
GGAGGTACGTCTGGGCGAAGGCGAAGGTGACGCTGTCGAACTGCCTCTTCTCCTCGATCAGTCGATACGACTCCCCCTCATCGCGCGGCTCGGTGTACGTCACCCGTTCTCCGAGGCGGTCGAGCGCCGTGGAGGGGATCTTGAGCAGACCAGCCTGTGCCCGGACGTACTCGATCGCCGCCCGACGCGGGTTCTTCTCGGTGGGCCGCCAGAGCTCTTCGGCGTGGAGGACGTGGCGGACGATGCCCTCGTCGTCGAGCGTGACGTGCGCTTTCAGTTCAGGCCGGTACTGGCTCTCCATAGCGGACTCCTTCGTCAAGTGCGGGCTCGAGGCACGCGCGGGTCGGGACGGCGGCGCGGCAGGAACCCTCGAGCCACCGTTTCTACCGTGCGCACGCCCGACTCACGTTCGAGCGACCGCGCGGGTGAATGCCGCAGCAATGACCATGGGAGACGGCAAGTCCTGGTTCCTCTCGCTGCTGAGTCACTGAACATATGGCGCGCACAAGCGCCTGTCAATCACGCCGGCCGGCGCCCCCAACAACGGGTGCGAGCCCTACTCGGTGCCGCCGGGTCGATCGCGTCGTGGACACGACCGCCGCGCGCGCCTGCTGTCGATCGGCGGCCGGCTCGTTCGTTCCCCACGCCGGCTCCCGAGGCGATCGCCCGCATCGAAGAGCTGGTGACACGGGCTGGCGGCCCGGCGCTCGAGGCGCGCGCGCTCGTCCCTCTCGCCGGCCTGCACACCATGCAGGGCCGCTTCGACGAAGGGCGTCGCCTCTACGAGCGGAGCAAGTCGATACGCCAGGAGCTCGGACTCAGACTTGCCCTCGCCATCGGCACTGAGAGCGCTCCTGAAATTCACCTGCTCGCGGGCGACGGCGAGGAGGCGGACGGGAGCTCCGCTGGGGCTACGAAACCCTGAAGCAGATGGGGGAGAAGGGGGTTCGCTCGACGCTCGCCGCCAGCCTCGCCGAGGCGCTCTACCGCCAGCGGCGCTATGAGGAGGCCGAGTATTTCGCCCGTGCTGGCCTCGAGGCGGCCTCGCCGGAGGACGTCGCCTCTCAGGCCCTGGGGCGCATGGTGGCGGCGAAGCTCCTCGCGGTGAGGGGCACGGGCGATCGAGCCGAGCGAACGGCGCGTGAGGCCGTGGCCCTTGCGGAGCAGACTGACGACCTTTTCACGCGTGGCCAGTCGAACCTTGCACTCGCCAAGGTTCTCCTACTCGCCGACCGGCGCAAAGAGGCAATCGAGGCGCTCGAGGCGGCCGTCGAAGCGAGCGACCGGAAGGGCAACATCGTCTCCGCAGACAGAGCGCGTGCCCTCCTCACTGAACTCGAGCGCTAGCAAGGCTCGGTTCCTGTCCGTGACATCACCGGGACAACACGCGGCGGCTACAGAGTCTCTGAGCAATCGTGGCAGCGCCTCTCCACGCCACTTCGGTCGGAGGCAACCACGCGTCGAGAATGTGTGTCTGAAACTGCTCCGAGCGGCTGCGAACGGCTTGAACAAGCCATTCTCAGCGGTGATCTCACGGAGGCCGACGAGCTCTACATGCCCATCGCGTGATACCCCGAGTCGACGTAAAGCGTCGTCCCGGTGACGTTTCGCGCCTCGTCCGAGAGGAGGAAGGCCGCGGCCAACCCCACGTCGTCGGACTCGATGTTCCGCCGTAGCGGTGAGCGCTCCTCGACGATCGACTCCATCGTCGGGAAGCCCGCGATCGATCTCGCGGCGAGCGTGCGCACCGGCCCCGCCGAGACGGCGTTCACCCGGATGTCCTTCTGGCCGAGATCCCATGCGAGGTAGCGCACGGACGCATCGAGAGTGGCCTTCGCCACGCCCATGACGTTGTAGTGCGGCACGGCGCGCTCGCCGCCGAGGTAGGTCATCGTGAGAATCGAGCCGCCGCCGGCTGCCTCCATGAGCGGCTCGGCCGCGCGCGCCGAGGCAACGAGCGAGTACGCGCTCACATCGAGCGCGAGCCAGAAACGGTCGCGCGGCGTGTCCGTGAAGCGCCCCTCGAGGTCGCGTGCGTCGGCGAAGGCGACAGAGTGAACGAGGAAGTCGAGCTCGCCGCCGAACGTCTCGGCGGTCTCGGCAAAGACCCGCTCGATGTCGTCGTCGGCTCGCACGTCGCATTCGGTCACGAGCGGGCTCCCGACCGAGTCCGCGAGCTCGCGAACGGTCTTCTCGATCCGCTCGCCCTGGTATGTGAACGCGAGCTGCGCGCCGCCCTCCGCAAGCTTCTGCGCGATCGCCCAGGCGATCGAGCGGCGGTTGGCGACCCCGAGGACGAGGCCGCGCTTTCCGGAGAAGTCGGGCACGGCGCGCGGAGTCTAGTGCGTGCGCGAAGCACGTATCGTGGGTCCTCGCCCGCGTGAAAGCGTTCGCCCACGACCTCTACACGTACCCGCTTCCGCCGGGACATCGCTTCCCGCTGGCCAAGTACCGACTCGTGCGTGAGGGCGCCGCTGCGGTGGGGGTCGCCGTCGCCGACACGCGGGTTGCGTCGCGCAGTGAGCTTTTGCTGGCGCACAGCGAGCCGTACCTCGATCGTGTCGAAGCGGGTGCGTTCGCGCGCCGCGAGGAGCTCGCGCTTGGACTTCCCTGGTCGCCGGGGCTCGTCGAGCGTGCGCGGCGCTCGGTCGGCGCCACCCTGGAGGCCGCGGAGGAGGCGCTTACGGCGGACGTCGCCGCGAACGTCGGCGGTGGCACCCATCATGCGTTCTCGGACGCCGGGCGAGGTTTCTGCGTCTTCAACGACGTCGTCGTCGCGGTTCGCTCCCTCCGTGGTGCGGGCCGGATCCGACGCGCGCTCATCGTCGATCTGGATGTCCACCAGGGCGACGGCACGCACGCGGCCTTCCTCGCCGACCCGGACACGTTCACCTTTTCCGTCAACGGCTTCCGCAACTACCCGTTCCGGCGCGTCCCCGGCGATCTCGAGCTCGACCTCGACGATGGGGCGGCCGACGACCGGTACCTCGACGGGCTCGCGCGGCTCCTCCCGCAGGCGATCGCGCGCGCCCGAGCCGACGTGTGCTTCTACCTCGCAGGCGCGGACCCGTACGAAGGCGACCGGCTCGGCCGGCTCGCGCTCTCGATCCAAGGTCTCTCCGAGCGGGACCGCCTCGTCCGCAACGCGCTCGCGCGCGCCGGAGTTCCGGTCTGCGTCACCCTCGCCGGTGGGTACGCAAATCCGATCGAGGACACCGTTCGGATCAACCTCACTACGCTGCGCACATTCGCGTCGCCGTCGTCACGGGGGGATCGAGCGGGATCGGCGCCGCCGTCGCCCGCAGGCTGAGCGCGGGCGGCTGGAGGTGCATCCTCCTCGCGCGGGGGCGCGAGCGTCTCGACCGGGTCGCCGCGGAAGTCGGCGCGGAGGCGGAGCCCTGCGACGTCGGCGACCGCGAGCAGGTCGAAGCCGTGGCAGGCCGTGTGGCGAGGCGTTACGACGCGATCCACCTGCTCGTGAACAACGCAGGAATGCCCGCCGGAGGTGGATACCTCGACGTCACACCGCAGCGAGTAGAAGATGTCATGAAGGTGAACTACCTCGGCGGCGTGTGGTGCCTGCGCGCCTTTCTCCCGCTCCTCGAGCGCGGCGCGCCGTCCGACCTCGTCAACGTGGCGTCGGTCGCCGGCGTCGTCACGCCGCTGACCTCGGGTCCGTACGCCGCGTCGAAGCATGCCCAGCTCGCGTTTTCTCGGAGCGTCGCCCTCGAGCTCGAGCCGCGCGGTATCCGCGTCCACTCCGTCAATCCCGGCCCGGTTCCGACCGAGAGCTTCCCGCAGGACAAGGCACTCGCGGGGCGCTTCTCGCGGTACCTGGTCGTCTCAGCCGACGACGTTGCGGACAGGATCCTTCTCGCCGTCGATCGCGATCGCCGCGAAACGTTCATCCCGGGCGTGTTCCGCATCGCCGGCGCCGTCCAGGGGATCGCGCCGGGCACTCTGAGCCGCGCCGCAAGCCGATTCCGCCGACGCCGATGACCTGATGCCGGTGTCGGTGTTTTTCGACTCCTGATCGGGGGGACGAGCGGGGTCCAATGGCACGCCTTCGGCGAGTGGACATCGCGGGCCCGGGCATTCGAAGGAAGCGGCGCGGCCGCGGCTTCGAGTACCTGGACGAGAACGGCGAGCGGATCGGCGACATCGAAACGCTCGAGCGCATCCGCGAGCTCGCGATTCCACCCGCGTGGACCGACGTCTGGATCTGCCCGTATCCGAACGGCCACATCCAGGGAGTCGGGACCGACGCGGCCGGTCGCAAGCAGTACCGCTACCACCAGAAGTGGCGCGAGCGGCGCGACCAGATCAAGTTCGACAAGATGATCGAGTTCGCGCGCGCGCTGCCGGAGCTTCGCAAGACCGCCGCCGCGGACGTCAGAGCCAGAGGCCTTCCGCGCGAGCGCGTGCTCGCGTGCGCGGTGCGTCTCCTCGACCGGGGTTTCTTCCGAATCGGCGGAGAGGAATACGCCGAGGAGAACGAGAGCTTCGGTCTCGCAACGATGCGCCGGTCGCACGTGATGCTCGAGGAGGATTACACGCTCACGTTCGACTACCCCTCCAAGAGCGGGAAGAGGCGAATCCGGTCCGTCGTCGACCCGGAGGTCTACGAGGTCGTCGCCGCGCTGAAGGCACGTCGTTCGGGGCCACGGGACCTCCTCGTCTACAAGGCGGACGGCACCTGGTTCGACGTGAAGTCCGACGACATCAACTCGTACATCAAGGA
>JACCYG010000319.1 GCA_013696595.1 Actinomycetota bacterium
CGGAGCCTGAGCGAGTTCGAGACGACGAAGACGCTCGAGAAGGCCATCGCGCCGCCCGCGATCAGCGGGTTCAGGAGCCCGGCTGCGGCGAGCGGGAGCGCGGCGACGTTGTACGCGAAGGCCCAGAAGAGGTTGAGCACAAGGCCGGCTGCCGCACCGCTCCACACGGCGATCAGGACGGCCGTCCCGAGCGCGCCGTCGAAGGCGAGAAGCGCGAACGGCGTGTACGTGCCGGCGATCAGGAGCAGGATCGCCGAATGGTCGAGCCGCCGCATCCACTTCCGCACGTTCGCCGAACGCCAGGTGACCCGGTGGTAGAGCGCGCTGATCCCGAACATGGCGACGAGCGCGACCGCGTAGACCCACATCGCGAGCCGCTCGCGCATCGAGTCGGCGAGCAGAACGAGCACGGCGCCAGCGATCAGAGCGACGAAGAATGCGTACTGGTGGAAGACACCGCGGAGCCGCGGCCGCTCGAGGATCTCCATCCACATGATTGTGCCGCAGCCGCCCGAAGCTCGCCCACTCTGCTTTCTATACTCGAGCCAGGGCCGTTAGCTCAGCTGGTAGAGCAGGGGACTTTTAATCCCAAGGTCGTTGGTTCGAGCCCAACACGGCCCATCGCACGAAACCCTGCACGATCGCCACGTGAGCGAGGGCTGCGAGGAGGCGCGTCGACGCCCCGGCGGCCGTGGTACCTAAGAGGTACCTGGATCCGTGATCGCGTGCTCGTTCTGCGGCTCCCGGCGTCATCCGACGTCGCACTGCCCGCGCACGTTCTCCGGCCAGCGGGCGCGCGCTCAGCTCCACCGCACTTACTGCGGCTCGGCGAAGCACAACCGCGACGCGGTGCCCGAAAGCATGGCGGGCTCGCCGCTGGCGAGACTGCGCGACTGAGGTGAGCTTCCTCATCATGCCGTTAGCGCGGGCGAACGTGGAGTCGCACAAGCGACCCGAAAACGCTGTGGACGCGGCCGTTCAGGCGGCATTCAACACACGTGTCCACACTTGATGATGAGGCTTACGATCTCAAAGGTCGCCTGCGAAACGATGGTGGGAACCGTTCGCCGCTACGGACACGACCGCGAGGGAGTCGCGCGTGCGCGGAACGAGCTAGTGCGTCGCGACGTCGCAGACTCTTAGTGCCCGGTGCATCCGACTTGGCGCTAGAAGATCGGTAGCCACAAGGTCGACGAAGAGCACCGAGACAAGCTTCCACTCCTACCCCGCACTGCCTGACAGCGCCCACTCGTTCCCTCACCTACGAAGTCACAAGCACCTGTGCATCGCAGAGCGCCCGGCGCCCGCTAGCCGTCACCGTTTCTGACCGAAGCTCAACGGCTTGGCAAGGCGAAGGTTTGTCGAAGGAAGGCGACGGCTATTCACGGGGGGACTCGGCGTAGTCGGGCTCTTCGCTGGCGCACCACGATGCACCCGATGCCTTCGAGCTCTTCGACGCGCCGGGGTGCGGCTGGACGAAGGTCGTGCTCACGCCCGCAGCTTGACGTAAGCCCACGTTCGCTCTCTCGAGCCCGAGCCACGAGCCAAGAAAAGGATTGGCATGGATAGCAAGGGAGGATCGGTACGACACAGGTTGTTCCGGCGGGCGCTCCTCGCGCTCGGGCCTCTCCCAGCACGCGCTGCCGCTTCCGCAACTGACGCCGCGTCAGGCACGCGAGCAGCCGTCCGCGACGGATGCGGTCCGCGGCGTCCAGGCCCGGCGGGGCCAGCCGCCTGCGGTCGAAGCGGTCGGCGCCGTCCGGCAGATCGAGATCCCGACGGCCGGAGGGCCGCTCCTCGCCCGCGTCTACACCCCGGCGGGGAGAGGGCCGTTCCCGATCCTCGTCTACTTCCACGGCGGCGGCTGGGTGATCGCGAACCTGAACGTCTACGACCCGTCGGCGAGAGCGCTCACGAACGCCGCTCGGTTCATCGTCGTCTCGGTGGCCTACCGGCAGGCGCCCGAGAATCCGTTCCTGCCGCGGCGAACGACGCCTACGCGTCCTCGCAATGGGTGATGCGGAACGCCGCGTCGCTCGGAGGGACCCCGGGGCGGGTCGCGGTCGGCGGTGAGAGCGCCGGCGGCAACCTCGCCGCAGTGACGGCGCTGATGGCGCGCGACAAGGACGGACAGATGCCGATCTTCCAGCTTCTCGTCTATCCGATCACGAACTACGCCTTCAACACCCCCTCCTATCGCGCGAACGCGCGCGCCGTACCGCTCGATCGAGCGTCGATGCAGTGGTTCTGGGGGCACTACCTGAAGCGTCCGTCGGACGGCGCCAATCCGTATGCGTCGCCGCTACGCGCTCCGAGCCTCGCCGATCTGCCACCTGCCCTCGTGATCACCGACGAGAACGACCCGTTGCGAAGCGAAGGGCAGGCGTATGCACGACGACTCGCCGCCGTAGGCGTCCAGGTCGAGCTCCGCGACTACACGCGCGTCATGCACGAGTTCTTCGGCATGACCGCCGTCGTCCCGAAGGCCCGGCAGGCGGTTGCAGCCGCGGGGGCGGCGGTCCGCGCGCGGGGCTACGGGCAGAGCGGCTAGATCGTGGCTTCGCTCATGGAGACAGTTGCGTCCGGCGTCCATCGCCACCGCGATGGGCTCGTCAACTGGTACGCGATCGAGGAGAACGGCGCGGTCGCGCTCGTCGACACCGGCTGGCCCCGAAGCTGGGGCCGGATCGAAGCGGGCCTGAGCGAGCTCGGGCGCTCGCCGAGCGACGTGGTCGCGATCCTGTTGACCCACGGGCACGGCGACCATCTGGGAGGAGCTGAGCGGGCGCGGCGGGAGACCGGCGCGCCCGTTCGCGCTCATCGCGACGAGCTCGAGCGGGTTCGGGGAAAGCGGAAGGGCGGCTCCTCGTTCGCCCTCGTGCCGAAGCTCCTGCCGCATCTCTGGCGCCCGGCCTCGTTCCGCTTCGTCGTCCACGCGGCCGCGCACGGCTTCATGACGCCACGCTGGGTCCAGGAGGTGATGCCGTTCGAGGACGGCGAGACGCTCGACGTCCCCGGGCGGCCACGCGTGCTCTCGACCCCGGGCCACACGGAGGGGCACGCCAGTCTGCTCCTCGAGGATCGTGGCGTTCTGTTTGCGGGCGACGCCCTTGTCACCGCCGACCCGGTTTTCGGTCGCAAGGGCCCGCGGCTGATGCCGGAGCCCGTGAACGTCGACACCGCGCGCGCCCGCGAATCGCTCACCGCGTTCGACGATGTCGAGGCGGACGTGCTCCTGCCCGGGCACGGAGAGCCGTGGCGGCGGGGCGTTGCGAGCGCGGTCGAGCGTGCCCGCGCCGAAAGCAGGTAGCGGCTGCGACGACACGCGGTGCTACGCGGCCGGTGGCGACGAGGACGGCGGTGGGGGTCGCGAGGCCGAAGGCGCAGGGGCAGGCGATGATCAGGACGGCGACGGCCGCCGCGAAGGAAAACGAGGCTCCGGTCGACGTCTCGAGCCGAAAGGCCAGCGTCGCGACCGCGATCACGATCACGATCGGGACGCTCGCGGTCGTGCTCGCCTTCTTCTTCGGCTACTCGCTGACGATGCTGCCGCTCTTGCGTAGCGGAATCGCTCTCGGCGCCGGCACCACTAGGGCTCGCGGGCTCCGGCCTGCTCGAGAATCCGCGCGATCGCACGAAAAGCCCTGCCGGCGCGCATGGGCGAGCGGCGTCACGCCCTGGCCGTCGACGAGGTCGACGTCGGCGCCGGCCGCGACGAGCCTACGCACGACCTCGATGTGCCGTTCGCCGCCCTCGCCGAGGATGATCGCCTCGAGGAGGGCCGTCCAGCCGAGGCGATTGACGTGGTCGAGCTCGATCGACGTCTCGACCAGGCGGCCGCTGATCGCCGCGTGGCCCCGCTCGGCCGCCCGGATCAGGCCGGTGCCGTCATAGCTGTCCTTAGCGTCGACCTCGGCGCCGTTCGCAAGCATCAGCTCGACCTCGCTCGTCGCGATTAGATAGGCGCTCTGCTCCGACTCGTCCTTCGCGTTCACGTCTGCGCCGGCCCCGACGAGCACGCGGGCGACGTCGACGTAGTTCCCGTAGGTCGCGGCGACGAGCGCCGTTGCGCCCGTGGAGTCGCGCGACTCGACCTCCGCGCCACGCCCGAGCAGAGCGCGCACCTCCGTCGCGTCCCCCGCGCGCGCCGACTCGAGCAACTGCGGCCCGAGGTCGGCGGCCGGCTCGGAGTCGGCGGCCGGCTCGGAGTCGCCGCCGCAGGAGCCGAGCGAGCACGCGAGCGTCGAAGTGAGCAGCAACCGCCGCACCGTCATCGGTGGAGCAGCTCCTCAACCTCCGCCGCGGTCGGGAGCGAGGGCTGGGCGCCGTGTCGCGAGGCAGCCAGCGCGCCGGCGGCGCAGGCACGGCGCAGGGCGTCCTCGCGATCGGCGTCTCTGAGCAGGTACACGAGCAGAGCGGCGCAGAAGGTCACCGGCAGCGGTTCCGTCGACCGCATCGACCTTCGGCGGCGAGGCGCGCACGACCTCGCTTCCCCGCTCGAGCAGAACTGCTCCCTCGGCGCCCAGCGTCAGCGCCGTCAGCTTCGGCTCCTCCGGGAGCGCGTCGAGCTCGAAGCGGTTGACGATGACGAGATCCGCGCGACGGATCAACTCGACTGGCACCGGTAGCGCGGGCGCCGCGTTGAGGCAGACGAACCGTGCCTGATCGGCGGCTGCTTCGACCGCGTCGAGGGGGATCTCGAGCTGGCAGAGGACGGCGTCGGCCTCGCCGACCTGCACGTCGGCCGCCGCCAGCCGCCCGTTCGCCCCGGGCGCGACCACGATCACGTTCTCGCCCTCGTCGTCGACGAGGATCAGGGCGACGCCGCTCTCGCCCTCGTCTCGGCGCACGCCCGAGACGTCGATGCCCTCGGCCTCGAGCGAACGGAGCACGAGGTCGTCCGCGCCGATCCGGCCGACGAAGCTCACCGCAGCGCCGAGTCGCGCCGCGGCGACGGCCTGGTTCGCCCCTTTGCCTCCGGGGATCCGCGAGAAGACGGCGCCGCCGATCGTCTCCCCCGGCGCGGGGAGGCGCGAGCAGCGCGCGACGAGATCGACGTTCGCCGAGCCGACGACGGTGATCCGCGGCGCGCTCACACGCCGATTCTCGTGCCGTAACGCTCCGCGAGCGCTGCCACATGGCGTGCACGGCGAAGGATTGCCTCGTCGACGAACGACCCGTCCGCGAGAGCGCTCGCTCCTGCTCCCCGAGCGAGCTGCTCGCGGGCTCGCGCGACCTCGGTCTCGGTCGGGAGGTATGCCTGCTCGATCACCGGCAGCTGATCCGGGTGGATCGCAGCTCGGCCGAAATGACCGAGCTCCCGCCCGCGCGCGCAGGAGACGGCGAGCCCGTCGAGGTCGCGGAGGTGTGGGTAGACGGACTGAGGCGGTCTCGGTAGCCCGGCGGCAACGGCCGCGTTGACGATCCTGCTCCGAGCCCAGTCGAGACCCTCCTCGCCGGCGCCCGTCTCGGCTCGGAGGTCCGACTCTCCGAGCGAGATGCCCGCCACGCCGGGGGCCCGGGCGATCTCGTAGGCAGCCTCGACCCCGGCGGCGGACTCGACCAGACAGTGAATCGGCAGTGGGAGCCGGGGGATTCCCGTGGGCTCCGCGACCTTCGGGATGTAGACGCCGGCCAGCGCGAGGCCGGCGACCGCCTCGAGGTCGGCATCGTCGCCCGGGTTGACGCGAACGTACGCAGGCTTCTCGCGCGGTCGACCAAGGAGCGTCGCGAGGTTGGCGCGCGCCTCGGCCTTGGCGCCCGGCGCGACCGCGTCCTCGAGGTCGACGATTACCGCGTGCGCGGCCGACGCGAACGCCTTCTCGACCCGATCCGGCCGGTCCGCAGGGACATAGAGCAGCGCCAGCGGCGGCAAGCTCATGCGATTCCCTCTGCCCGCAGCCTCGCGAGCTCCTCGGGATCGATTCCGGCTGCCGCCAGAATCTCGGCGGTGTCCGCGCCGTGGCGCCGGCCCGCCCAGCGGATCTCGCCCGGGGTCTGCGAGAGCCGAGCGATCACGTTCGTCATCTTCAACGGGCCGAGCTCGTCGTCCTCGACGGTGGCGATCGACCTGAGCGCGGCGAGCTGCGGATCGGCTACGAGGTCTCGGGCGTCGTAGACGGGGGCGATCGCCGCCTGCGCCGCCTCGAACACCGAAAGCACGTGATCCCGGTCGCGTTCGGCGATCCACGCTGCGACCGCGCTGTCGATCTCGTCGACATGCTCCGCGCGGCCGGCGCCGGTCGAGAACCACGGCTGGTCGACGAGGTCTGGGCGGCCCACGAGCCTCAGCACGCGCTCCGCGATGCTCTGCGCGCTGGCGGAGACCGCGACCCAGAAGCCGTCGGCGGTGCGGTAGACGTTGCGCGGAGCGTTCGAGCTCGATCGGTTCCCCGTCCGCTCCTGTAGCTCCCCGAGCGCGTCCCACGCCGTGATCTGCGGGCCGAGGAGCGAGAGCAGCGGCTCGACCAACGACAGGTCTACCACCTGACCCTTTCCGGTCGAGTCGCGCGCTCTGAGCGCGACCATGACGGCGAACGCTGTTGCGAGCGCAGCGACCCCGTCGGCGAGCGCGAGCGGCGGCAGCATTGGCGGCCCGTCCGGCTCCCCATTCAACGCCGCGAACCCGCTCATCGCCTCGGCGAGCGTGCCGAAGCCCGGACGGCTCGAATAGGGGCCGGTCTGGCCGAAGCCCGTGACGCGGGCGAGCACCAGACGCGGGTTGGCCGTCGAGAGCTCGTCCCAGCCGAGCCCCCAGCGCTCGAGGGTGCCGGGGCGGAAGTTCTCGAGCACGACGTCCGCGTCGGCCGCCAGCTTCAGGAAGAGCTCCGCCCCCTCCGGCTTCGAGAGGTCGAGCGTGACGAGCCGCTTGCTCCGAGCGAGCGCCTTGAACCACAGGCCGGCTCCGTCCTTGCTCGGGCCGTGGCCGCGCGCGGGATCGGCTCGAAGGGGGTGCTCGACCTTGACCACGTCGGCGCCGTAGTCGGCGAGGAACATCCCGGCAAGCGGGGCGGCGAAGAGCGTGGCCGCCTCGACCACGCGAATGCCGTGCAGAGCCGGCTCGCTCATTGCAAGCGGGCCGCGCGCACGTCGGCGACGAACCGCTCCCACCAGGGCTCGTCGTCCGCATGTTCGGCAGCCCACGCATCGATGATCGCCAGGTACCGGTCCCACACCTCCTCGGAGGCTGCCTTGCGCTCGGCGGGGCTCGCGAACGCCGGCTCGAGGTGGCGCCGGCCGATCTGCGCATGCAAGACCTCGTCCGCCCAGTCGTAGTCCTGCATGGCGATCATCAGCTCGTTCCCGCCGTCGCGCGCCAGCTCCCACTCGGCTCTCTTCCCGGTCGTGCGAGGCATCAGACTCTGCTCGATCTTCCAGAGGATCAGGTGCGCCTCGAGCGGGGTGAACCGGCTGTTCAAGAGCTCCGAGAACTTCCGATCGAGCGGATAGCGGTAGAAGGGAACGTCGAGCGCGGTCAGGCCGACCTCGCCCATCATCGGGTGCCGAGCCTCGTCCCAGAGCTGCCGGGACATGTCGGCGTAGTAGGCCCACGGCTTTCCCTCGGCCCGGTAGATGATCGGCGCCATCATCTCGGGGACGTCCATCTCGAGCAGGCGCTTGTAAAGGAGCGCCAGCGCCCGCTCCTCGAGCGGGAGCGAGCTGTCGCGGTGGCGCTTGCTCACCTTGCCCGAGTTGTTCAGGCCGTCACGGAAGCGCGCGTCACGGCGCGGACGCGTGTCCATCTCGTAGCGCCCGCCGTCAGAGCGCGGCGGCGGCAGCTCCGACGCAGGGATGGGCTCCGTACCGGCGATTCCTCCCGCTGCAGCCAGGTAGACGCGGACATGAGCTGCGAACGCGATCGCGTGCGGCGATTCACCGAAAACCGCCAGAGCCGCACCGCCCCACTCGAGCATCTCCTCCTGCTCGCGCGCGATCGTGCAAAGAAGCCGCCGGGTGGGATGGTCGAAGAGCGGGTTCAGCGCCGCCAGGTGGTCGCGGAGCGCAGTCAGGAGCTCCGCGCGGAGCACGCCGTAGACCGCAGCGAGGAGCTCGGCGGTCGAACGCGCGCGAATCGCCTCCGAGAATGCCCGTTCGAGCGCGTTGTCGGGCACACCGTCGAGGTGCAGCGGCGGCTCGCGCAGCTCCGCGACACGGCTCCGGATCGCCGTCGCGTGCTCGGCGTCGAGCCAGAGGTGCAGGCCGAGCGCGCACTTGACCTCCCACTCCGGTGTGCTCGTGAGGTGCGCGGTCGCTGTTTCATGGAGGCGCCGCAGCGCGTGGTTGTAGCGCTTCAGCAACGAGACCGTCTGGTCGAGGGCCTCGTCATCGCAGATCCACCGCCAGCCGGAACCCGATCCGCTCGGAGCGGGCGAGCCCGCCGCCGAGGAGGAGGAGCTTGAGCGAGTAGCTCGGCTCCTGCGGCCCGCCGTCGACATACCAGTCCGAGCCCTCTGCTCTCCAGTCGCAGCCGCCCTTCAGGATCGCGAAGCGCGTCCGGCCGTCCGAGTGCTCGCTCTCGGTCCAGTTCCAGACGCTTGGGCCCGAGAGGTCGAGCAGCCCAGCCTCGGCAGCGAGCTGCCACTCGTCCTCGGTAGGCAGCCGAGCGCCGACCGAGGCGGCGTACGCGCGCGCCGCCGCGAGGTCGAGGCCGGTCTCGCTGCCGCGCACCGAGATCGCGAACTGCCCGCGCGGAGCCGGGCGCTCGACCTCGACGAAGTCGTGCAACCTCGGCGGCAGCGGCTTCCACTCCTCGACGTAGGGCGCCTCCCCGTAGGTGCCGGTCTCGCGCCGGCGGAAGACCGCGGTCAGCGGCCGCGGCTCGACTGCCGCGAATCCTTCGGGCACGGCGGCGACGGGCACGACCGGGGCGGGCACGCGAACGGTCTCGCGCGCCGGAAAGCTCGCGTCGCCCCCGCCGGCGACGAGCACCTGCTCCGATCCGACGAACGCCGCGATCCCCTGCACCGGAATCTCCACCTCGAGCTCGCCGATCGTGCCCGTATACGCGGCGCCACGATTCGCGAGCGCCCACAACGTCGTCACGCCGTCCGTCCAGCGCGAGGCGACGACGCGCGTGTCCGGGCTCGCGGCGGCCAGCGGCGTCCACTCGCCGGTCGCGAGCAGCTCGGCGTAGCGACGTTGGATCGACAGCATCGCCCGGAGCAGAGCTTTGTCGCGCTCGTTCCAGCCGACCCAGGCGCCGAAGACGTTCTCCCAGACGAGCACGCCGACGCCGTTCAGCCAGGCGCTGTGTAGCTCCTCGAGGTGGTCGCGGTTCCAGCGGCGCGTGTGGTGGAGCATGTGCCGCTGCTCGAACCAGCGCGCCCGGAGGACACCCGGGACGTCGCTGTCGCTGAACCACTGGGCCCACGAGAGGTGGTGGTCGCAGACGCGGGCGAGCGGCAGGGTCGACTCGCCTTCGAAGGCGAGTCCGGGCCGCACGGCGTCGACGGCGGCGCGCAAACCCGGCCGCGCCTCCTTCATCGTGTCGAGGAAGACGCCGTCGGCGCCGAGCTCCTGCATGAGCTTCCCGAGCGCGAGGTCGTCGTCGACCGTCTCGCGCCGGGTGCCGACGTCCCACGGGTTGTAGTCGACGAAGACGCGGACGTCGCGTGCGTGGAAGGCGTCCACGAGCTCACGCATCCCGGGCACGTCTCGGTAGTAGTCGAATTGGTTGCGCTCGTCGATCCCGATCACCGGATAGGCATGCCAGAGCACGATCCCGTCGAAGCCGCCGAACTCGCGCTCCGACTCGGCACAGAATCGCTCCGGGGTGAAGCGGACTTGGTCGTGGTCGTAGAGGAGCTCGTCCCAGAGCCAGACGAGCGCGACCGAGAAGCACGAGCGCGTCCATTCGAACTCGGCCAAGCCGTAGGCAGTGTCGTCGTACGCGAACCTCTCTCTGGCGTCGTCGCGCCAGCGCCGCAACAGCTCCCGCCAGGCCGGCCAGTCGTCCGGATCGTCCGGCGCGGCGAAGACCTTCGCCCCATCGAGGCGCTCGAGCGGCACGCCCGGATCGAGCAAGACCGGCGTCGGCAGGTCGATCGGCCGCGGCGACCACGGATCGCGTGGTTGCTCGTGCGGGATCGTCACGCCGCTGTCGGCTCGGGCACGACCGCCAGCGTCCGCCGCACGAGCTCGTCGATCGCGATCCCGTCGAAACCCGGAAGCGAGCTCGCGAAGCGCCCGCCGAGCGGCGTCGTCCAGCGCTCGTCGATTCCGGAAACCCCAACCGTCGCGCCGAGGATCGAGCCCACTGCGGCGCCGTTCGTGTCGGTGTCCCAGCCGCCCTGGACGACGGCCCCGATCGCACCGGAGAAGTCGCCGTCGAAGCGGTAGAGCGCAGCGGCGACGAGCGCCGTGTTGTTGATCGCGTGCACCCAGTGGTAGTGGCCGTAGCACGTGTGGAGCTCGTCGACGACGCCCTCCCATTCGCGCTCAGGGGCAAGGGCGCGCGCAGTCCGTAGCGCCTCCGCCAGGCGGCTCCGTGCGGGGACGACGGAGAGTCCGACCTCGGCGCACGCCGCCGAGGAGGACTCCGAGAGCGAGGCAGCGTGCGCGGCCGCCATGAACATCGCCGCATAGACGCCGTTTGCGGTGTGGCTGACCCGGGCGTCCTCCCAGGCCATTCGGGCAGCCGCGACGGGATCGCCGGCTGCCGCCCAGCCGTACGCGTCGACGCGGAGCCGCGCCCCGATCCACTCGCGAAACGGATTG
>JACCYG010000352.1 GCA_013696595.1 Actinomycetota bacterium
GACGTGGGCGCAGCCGTGATGGCGCTGGCGCTGACACCGCGCGGTCGTCTGCTCGCCGGCGACATGCAGCGCGGCCTTCTAGTCAGCGACGACGACGGCAAGAGATGGCGTGTGACGCTTCCCGTCGGAGTCATGGGGCTTGCCGTCAATCCGTCGGACGGAAAGCGTGTGCTCCTCGCAGCGACGGACGGCCTCGCGTTGTCTCGAGACGGTGGGACGACCTGGAAGCAGGTGCTAGCGCTGTCTCCCGGCGCAGGGCCGGTCGCCTGGGCCCCGAGCGAACCGAGCATCGCGTATGCCGTCGGGCTCGACGCCATCTTGTACACGACTACTGACGGCGGCCTCACGTGGCAGCCCGTCGTCTGAGGAGGGAAAAGAATGGAGAACCTGGGCTTCTTGCTGGTTGCCCTCGTCTGCCCCCTGACGATGGGGCTGATGATGCTCCTCATGATGCGCCGCGGAGATAAGCGCGGCCCTCGGCGCGAGCGAGCGGAGGACGACTCTGAGCGCTGAGCCGCTGCCGGAACTGCCTGCACCGGCGGAGCCCGAGCCCGAGCCCGGTCCCGGTCCCGGTCCGGCTCGGCGCCCGCCGCCGTGGCTCCGCGCGCTTCAAGTCGTTGCGGTCTCGGTGGTCGCTGCGCTGCTCGGCCTACTTGGCTGGCGGATGCTCGACGCGAACCGCGGGCCGAGCCTCGTCTCGGAGATCGCGGCCGGGAAGCGGCCGACTGCGCCCGAGTTCCGTCTGCCCGTCCTATGGCCCGAAGCGGGAACGTGGCCGCGGGCAGCCGAGGCGGCTCTCGCTGACGGAGAGCTGGCCCTGAGTGAGCTTCGTGGGCATCCAATCGTTATCAACTTCTGGGCCTCATGGTGTGTGCCGTGCAAGGAGGAAGCGCCGGTCCTGGCCGCGGCGGCCCGGCGGCACGCAGGCCAGGTCGCGTTCGTCGGCGTCGATATCCAGGACTTCAAGTCCGACGCTCGCCGTTTTTTGACGAGA
This sequence comes from Actinomycetota bacterium, assembly GCA_013696595.1. GTDB lineage: Bacteria > Actinomycetota > Thermoleophilia > Gaiellales > Gaiellaceae > JACCYG01. The sequence continues at coordinate 995 of JACCYG010000352.1, forward strand.
TACGGGGTCAATTATGTCTCGGTCCGGGACAGCGGCGACTCCACGTACAGGGCGTACGGCCTCACGGGCGTTCCCGAGACGTACTACGTCGATCGCGAGGGACGGGCCGTAGCGCAGTCGCTCGGCGCCGTCTCCGCTAGCGAGCTCGAAGCTGGGATTGCGAGCGCAATGGAGTCGAGGGAGTAAATGCGATCGAGAGCCCTTCTCATTGCTCCCGTCGTCGGCGTGCTCGTACTACTTGGGTTGGCGAGCGCCGTTCTCCTTCGAGGCGGCGAAGCTAAACGCTCGGATTACCGAGGTAGCCCCCCGCCGCCCGGCATTCGCCTCCCCGAGTTCGTGCTGCGGAGCTACACCGGTCGGCTCGTCGCGCGTGACGATCTCGAGGACAAAGTCGTCGTCGTCACATTTCTCGAAACGAATTGCCGCGAGGCGTGCCCGATCATCGCCGGGGAGATCGCCCGAACGGTTGACCGCCTCACGGCGGCAGAGAGAGAGCGTTCGGCGTTTCTCGCGATCTCGACCCATCCGGTCGACGACACGACAGCGAGCGTGCGCGCGTTCCTTCGGAAGCACCACGCCGAGCGGAAGTTGGACTACCTGATCGGAACGGAGCAGGAGCTCCGGCCGGTCTGGGAGCGGTTCAAGATTCTCTCCGCCCTCGATTCCGGCGACGCCGATACGCACTCGGCCTCGGTCCGGGTGTTCGACCGAACCGGTGTCTGGGTTGCAACGCTCCATGCCGGAGTCGACCTGGCACCGGCGAATCTCGCGCACGACGTGGCGACGGCGCTCGCCACTGGGCGAGGGTAGAGGCTCGAACGGTGCTTAGAAGAGGCCGACGGTGCGGCCGTTCTCGTCGATGTCGACGTTGAACGCGGCCGGGGTTTTGCCGAGGCCGGGCATCGTCTGCATGTCCCCGAGGAGGGGAACGAGCCAGCCCGCACCCGTGTACGCCCGGACGTCGCGGATCGGGACGGTGAAGCCGGTCGGCGCGTTCAGGAGTGTCGGGTCGTGGGAGAGCGAGAGGTGCGTCTTCGCCATGCAGATCGGCAGACGGTCGAGCCCGTTCGCCGTGAACTGCTCGATCTTCTCCTGCGCGGGCTTCAGGAACGTGACCTCGTCCGCGCCGTAGACGCGCTTGCAGACTGCTTCGATCTTCGCGTCGATCGGCGCTTCGAGTGGATAGATGTAGTCGAACGACGCAGGCTGGTCGGCCGCGTCCACCACCGCCTCTGCGAGCGCCGCAGCTCCCTCGCCACCGCGCTCGAACGCCTCGTTCAGCTCCGCCGCGTGCGCGCCGTACTCGAGCGCGAGATTGCGAACCGCGTCGACCTCCTCGTCCGGATCGTCGGGGAAACGATTTACCGCGACTACGGCTTTGAGGCCGAACTCGCTGACGATCCCCAGGTGCCGCTTCAGGTTCTCGCCCCCGCGCTCGACGGCCTCGACGCCGCCGTCTGGGTCGTCGCCGTGGTGCTTGAGCGCTCGGACGGTCGTGACCAGCACGATCGCGCTCGGCGAGAGCCCACCGATCCGGCAGACGATATCGAGGAACTTCTCCATGCCCATGTCGGAGCCGAAGCCGCTCTCCGTCACGACGTAGTCGCCGAGCTTGAGCCCGACGAGGTCGGCCACGAGCGAGTTGTTGCCGTGCGCGATGTTCGCGAAGGGGCCGCAGTGCAGGAACGCGGGCTGGCCCTCGAGCGTCTGGACGAGGTTCGGCTTGAGAGCGTCCTTCAGGAGGACGGCCATCGAGCCTGCGGCCTGCAGCTGCTCGGCTGTCACCGGCTCGCCGTCCCAGGTGTAGGCGACGGTGATCGCGCCCAGCCGCCTGCGCAAATCGAAGAGGTCGCGGGCGACGGCGACGATGGCCATCACCTCAGAGGCCGCCGTGATGTCGAACCCGGTCTCGCGCACGTACCCGTTCGCGCGGCCGCCGAGCCCGACCACGATCTGCCGGAGCGCGCGGTCGTTCATGTCGACGCAGCGCCGCCAAGTAATCGTCAGAGGATCGATCCCGAGCTTGTTGCCGTGCAGGAGATGCGCTTCGAGCATCGCGGCGAGCAGGTTGTTCGCGGCGCCGATGGCATGGATGTCGCCCGTGAAAT
>JACCYG010000357.1 GCA_013696595.1 Actinomycetota bacterium
CCGCGAGCGCCGCGCGCAGCTCGCTCGTGTTCGTCAGATTGCCGTTATGGCCGAGCGCGACGGTGCGCGCGCTCCCGTGCTGGACGATCGGCTGCGCGTTCGCCCAGCGCGTCGAGCCCGTCGTGGAGTAGCGGCAATGCGCGATCGCCGCCTCGCCCCGAAGGCCCTGAAGCTTCTCCTCGGAGAAGACCTGCGTGACGAGTCCCATGTCGCGCAGGACGGTGAGCCTTGGTCCGTCGGAGACCGCGATCCCAGCGGATTCCTGCCCACGGTGCTGGAGCGCGAAGAGGCCGAAGTATGCGAGCCGCGCCACGTCGCGCTCGGGTGCGCGGATTCCGAGCAGGCCGCACACGGCTAGAGCCTCCGCCCCTCGTGGGCGGCTCGAAGCTCGTCGAGACCGACGCCGAGAAGGCGCGCTCCGCCGACGACGCCGATCTCGCGCAGCGGTATCGACCCGAGGCGGGCGGCGTCCTGGCGGCGGCACGTGACGACAGCCTGCCCGCCGCCCTCTCCGAACCACTCGACCGCGTCGCTCCCGATCTCGACCTCGGCCCCGATTCCGGCCGCGAGCGCCGCCTCGGCAAGCGTGACCGCGAGCCCGCCCTCCGCCGCGTCATGTGCGCTCGTGAGGAGGGCCGACGAGGACCAGAGGAACCGGATGAGCGCCGCTTCGGCGACAAAGTCGAGCTGTGGAGGACGTCCGGCCGCGCCGCCCAGGAACTGGGCCTGGTACTCCGAGCCGTCCAGCGCGAGATCGGGTGAGCCCGCGACGAGAACCACGTCGCCCTCGCGCCAGGCGCGCGGGATCGCCCGCACGTCCTCGACCACCCCTACGCACCCGACTGCCGGCGTGGGCAAGATCGCGCGGCCGTCCGTCTCGTTGTAGAGCGAGACGTTCCCCGAGACGACGGGAATTCCGATCGCCTCACAGGCGCGGGCCATTCCCTCGATGGCCTCGGTGAGCTCCCAGGCGATCTCGGGCTTCTCCGGGTTGCCGAAGTTGAGACAGTTCGTGATCGCGAGCGGCCGCCCGCCTGCGCACGCGACGTTCCGCGCCGCCTCGAAGACGGCGAGCGCGCCTCCGGCACGCGGATCGAGATAGGCGAGCCGTCCGGCCGCGTCGAGCGAGACGGCGAGGCCCCGCAAGGAGGGACGGAGCCGAAGCACAGCGGCGTCGAGGCCCGGGCGCCGCACGGTCCGCGAGCCGACGAGGTGGTCATAGCGCTCGTAGATCGACGCGCGACTGCGGACGTTAGGAGAGTGCAGGAGATCGAGGAGCTCTTCCCGCTCAGCCGTGATGGCGCGATGGGCGATCGGCTCCTCGAGCGGGCGCGGCGTCGTTCGCACCCGGTAGCGCGGCGCCTCTTCGGTCAGGAACGAGGCCGGGACGGCGCCCACGAGCTCGCCCTCGACGAAGGTGCGCAGCTCGCCCGATTCCGTCACCTCGCCGACTACGGCGCACTCGAGCTCCCAGCGGCGGCAGATCGCCTCTGCCTCGGAAACCCGGTCGGGCGCAACGACCGCGACCATCCGCTCCTGGCTCTCCGAGGTCATGATCTCGACGGGGTCGAGGTCGGCCTCGCGCAGCGGGACGCGGTCGAGATGGACGTCCACGCCCGTTTCGCCCCGCCCGGCCATCTCGGCGAGCGACGAGGCGAGACCCGCCGCGCCGAGATCCTGGAGCGACTCGACGACGCGTCGCTCCACGAGCTCGAGGCTCGCCTCGATCAGCTTCTTCCCGGTGAACGGGTCGCCGATCTGAACCGTCGGACGCTTGTCGTCGTTCTCATCGGAGAGCTCCTGGCTCGCGAGGACGCTCGCACCGCCGATCCCGTCACGCCCCGTGGTCGCGCCGTAGAGGAAGATCAGGTTCCCGGGCCCGCTCGCGCGCGCACGCGTAAGTCGTTCCGACGGGACGATCCCGACGCACATCGCGTTCACGAGCGGGTTTGCGTCGTACGCGGCGTCGAAGAAGGTGTCGCCGCCGACGGTGGGGACGCCGACGCAGTTATGGGTCACGATCCCGCCCGTTGTCACGAAGAGGTGCGTTCCGGGTACCTCGAAGTCGTAGACGGGAACTTCGACGTCTAGCTCGTCGATTGCCTGGATCGCAACCGTCGCGACCGCTCCCTCGGGCTTCGCTCGAGGTCGGCTGAACGCCGAGCCTTTCGTCGGCGCCACTGCCGACCGCATCCGATCACGCAGCGGGTGGGCGAACCAATCGGATGCGCGCACGATGGCGTCATGACCATAAAACTCGAGCGCATACGCCTTACGTGAGGCGACCTCGCGGCCTTGGATTGTGGCTCCCGCACGGCGTTCATAGCGCGTGGGGAAAATTCCGAGATCTTGAAGCAAAAGCAGGAGTTGCTCGTGCAGAGTGGCGCTCGTAGTCGAATGGCTCACGCGAACGGGACTGCCGTTCCGCGGAAATGACACCGACCCGTCGCCGCGAAAGATCCCGCTCAGCACATCGGCTCGGAGGTCCTCTGATTCGATGAGCGCGGACGGGATGCGCTTCTCCCGTGCCCGATGGCCGCATCCAAGTACGTCGATGAAGAGGCGGCCGAGGAGGCGCGACGAGATGGTGATCGCCACAGTCGCGTTACGCACGTCGACGGAATGCCGAATTCTCA
>JACCYG010000003.1 GCA_013696595.1 Actinomycetota bacterium
CTCACAGTGAAGGCCGCGGTGCTGGTCTCCCCGACTCCGTCGCCGTTCGGCGTGACGGCGGGCGGAGACGCCCGCAGGCTCGTGAGCTCGAGCGGCAGAGAGGCGCCGATCGGCCCCTGCGCTGGGCGGAAGCCGGTTCCCGCTTCGATCGAATACGAATAGCGGCTGGGGGTCACGGGGGCGGTGTCCCACGTCCAATCGACCGCCGTGCCGCTTCCCGTTCCGCTCGCCACGGCCGCACCGAGCGCGTCGAAGACGGTCAACGTCCACTCGGCGGACGTCGAGAGCCGCGCCGTAAAGCGGATCGGGCCGCCGAGCGCGCCCGTGTAGCGCGGGCTGTAGATCTTCGGGAGACCGCGCGCGGCCGCCTGCGCTGCGATGTCCCCGAGGTCGCCGTACAGGATTGAGCCGGGGCAGCTCGTGAAACCCACATCGCGGTGGCCGGAGACCGCGTTCAGCCAGACGCGTGTTCCGGCGGGAAACTGCGGGCTTCCGGCCGACGTCCAGGCAAGACGCGAGGCGGGGTCGACGTGGCCGACGTCGAGGCGCCAGGCAAGAAGGGACACGAGCGCTGCCTTCGCCTCGGCGGAGATCGAGGAGGAGCCGTACGTCCCGATCACCGCGACACCGACGCTGCCGCTGTTGAACCCCTGGGCGTGCGCGCCGACGACGTTTCGCCCGACGCCGCCGCCCCGGCCTTCGAAGACCTGGCCGAAGCCATCGACGAGGAAGTTGTAGCCGATGTCGTTCCAGCCGTTCGAGAGCACGTGGTAGCGCTGGATGCCGCGGACGATCGCGGCCGATTCGGCTGGCGTCGCGGGGCTTCCGCCGGCCGTGTGATGGACGACGGCGAACGCGAGGCGCTCGGCGTACCAGGGCGCGGACCGAACGATCGACTCGTCGGCGCCCCAGCCGGCCCGGGTGATGATCTCCGGAGTGCCGGTGAACGCGACCTGGCGCGGCGCCGTGCGCGGCGCGCTCCACACAAAGTGAGCGCGGAGACGGACGACGCGCCCGGCGAGCCGATACTGGATCTTCTGCGCGGGGCCGGTCCAGTAGGGGTTGCCGATCCTCCAGCCGCTCCGCGCCTTCGCCTCGTTGCTCGTCCGATCTGGCCCGTCCTCGGCCTCCGGACGCGCCTCGTGCCACCGGCTCCAGGGACCCGTGGGCGATGCGGTGCGGAACCAGACCCCGCCGCTCCCACGCCAGTGCAACCCGACGAGGTTGAAGCGAAGCGGAGCCGCTCGAGCAGGTAGAACGCGCTCACCGCCGGCAAGAGTGCGAGGCGCCTGCAGGGGCTCGTCACGACTCACGAGGCGCACGCCGGCGGACGCCGAGCCCGTGAGGGCAAGGGCGAGGAGAAGGGTGAGCGTGAAGACTCGCGGCAAGGTCATAACGGGGAGTGCCTCGAACGAAGCAAACATCGGCTGCTTGTTCAAGGACTTGAGCGACTTGCAGATAGAATACTTACAAGGCTTCCGATGGCCTTCCTGCGTCTGTTTCTTCTGCTCGCAGCCGCGGCGCTCGCGTTCACGGCACCCGCAGTCGCGCAAGGTTCGCGCATCCTCGCGGTCGAGTTCGAGAACGACGTCAATCCCGTCACGCAGGAGTACGTGGTCGACGCGATCGAGCGGGCCGAACGCGAGCGCTACGACGCAGTCGTCATCCTCATGGACACGCCCGGCGGACTCGACAGCTCGATGCGAGCGATCATCAAGAAGGAGCTCTCCGCCCGTCTCCCGGTTGTCGTGTACGTCTATCCTCAGGGCGCCCGGGCCGCGTCCGCCGGCCTCTTCCTGGCCATGGCCGCGGACGTCGCCGCCATGGCCCCCCAGACGAACATCGGCTCGTCGACTCCGGTCTCGACGGGCGGGGGTGATATTCCGGAGGACCTGCGACGTAAGGTCGTAAACGACGCGGCCGCTTACGTCCGCGAGCTTGCCGAGGAGCACGGCCGCGACGGAGCCTGGGCCGAGGACGCCGTGCGGGACGCCTCGAATCTCGGCGCCTCGGACGCCCTCGAGCGCGGTGTCGTCGACGTCGTCACGCCCGATCTCCCGTCCCTCCTCGACGAGATCGACGGCCGCCGGACAAAGCCGAAGGGGTTCGTCCTCGAAACGGCTGATGCCGAGATCGACACCGTCGAGATGGGACTCTGGAAGCAGCTTCTCGACACGCTCATCGATCCGAACCTCATCGTCCTACTCATGTCGATCGGGGTGCTCGGGATCACGGTCGAGGTGTTGAACCCGGGCCTCATCTTCCCGGGAACGATCGGAGCGATCTCACTCGTCGTCGGCCTCTTCGGCCTTCAGGTCCTGCCGATCAGCTGGGCCGGTCTGCTGCTACTCGTCCTTGCCGCCGGGTTCTTTGCGGCCGAGGCAGTCGTGACGAGCCACGGCGCGCTTTCGCTCGCCGGAGCCGCCAGCTTCGTGATCGGTTCTCTCATGCTCTTCGATCCGGCGGGAGAGACGTACGAGGTCTCGATCTGGGTCGCACTCGCCGTCGCTGGCACGTTCGTGCTCGTCTTCGGCGTCGCAATGACCAAGGTGGTGCAGGTCCGGCGAACGCTCCCGCAGACGGGGCGGGAGGAACTCGTCGGTACCGTGGGCGTCGTCCGGGAGACGCTGGACCCGCTCGGCTCGGTTTTCGTGCACGGCGAGCTTTGGCGCGCGAGAGCCGTCGATGCCGCCCTCCCTGCCGGAGAGCGTGTTCGCGTCGATGATGTCGGCGAGGGGCTCGTGCTCGAGGTCAGCCGTAGCGAGGAACCGGCTTCAGTCGGCGAGGCGACGGCGTAGGATCCACGTATGTCCACCGGACTGATCGCGGTTGCGGCGGTCGTCGCCGTAGTCCTCTTCCTCCTCTCCGCATCCGTCCGCGTCGCAAGGGAGTACGAGCGAGGTGTGATCTTCCGGCTCGGGCGCCTCCTCTCGCCGCCGAAGGGCCCCGGCCTCTTCCTCCTGATCCCGATCATTGACAAGATGGTCCGCGTCGACCTCCGCACAGTGACGCTGAACGTCCCGCCCCAGGAGGTCATCACGAAGGACAACGTTCCGGTGCGGGTGAACGCGGTCGCCTACTTCCGGATCATCGACCCCGAAAGGGCGATCGTCCAGGTCGAGAACTTCATGGTCGCGACCTCGCAGATCTCACAGACGACGCTCCGGAGCGTGCTCGGCCAGCACTCGCTCGACGAGCTCCTCTCCGAGCGCGACAAGATCAACGCGATCCTCCAGCAGATCATCGACGAAGCCACGTCGCCCTGGGGCATCAAGGTTTCGATCGTCGAAGTGAAGGACGTCGAGATTCCGCAAGGGATGCAGCGCGCGATGGCGCGCCAGGCGGAGGCAGAGCGCGAGCGGCGCGCCAAGGTGATAGCGGCCGAAGGCGAGTTCCAGGCCTCCGAGCGGCTGAAGGATGCCGCCAACATCATGAGCCAGAACCCGATCACGTTGCAGCTCCGGTTCCTCCAAACGATGCTCGAGATCAGCTCGGAGCGGTCCACAACGACGTTTCTGCCGCTCCCGATCGAGCTCTTCCGGCCGTTTCTCGAAACGCCGTCCGCTGAGCCGACGAGCGGGGGCGGAGCCTGAGCTCCGCTGCTAATTTTAGACGCGATCCCCTCTCCGGACGCATCGTCGTAATCGCGCCCGGGCGCGCGCGCCGGCCGGGTGCGTCCGCCCGCGCAGTGGCGCCTCCGACGGCCGAAGAGCTTGAGGCCTGCCCCTTCTGCGAGGGGCGCGAGGGTCGCACGCCGTCCGAGACGCTTGCGCTCGGCCGGCCGGACGGCGCGGAGCCCGACACCCCCGGATGGACGGTTCGGGTCGTCCCGAACCTCTACCCCGCGCTCGAGCGCCAGGAGGTCGTCGTTCACACCCCGCGCCATAACCGCACGCTCGCCGACCTTGGTCCCGACGAGCTTCGCGTGGTCGCGCGAGCCTGGCGCGAGCGCGCGGCCGCCGCGCGGGCGGGGGGTTTCCCCTACGTCCAGGCGCTCCTGAACGAAGGGCAGGACGCAGGCGCCAGCCTTCCGCACTCCCACTCACAGCTCGTGTGGCTGCGAGCGAGCCCACCCGCGGTCGTGGCCGAGGACGCAGGATCGGAAAACGGTTGCGCGGTCTGCGCGCTCGTCGCGCAGGAGCGCCGCGAGGGGACGCGGCTCGTGGTCGAACGCGACGGGCTCGCGCTCGTCGCCGCCTACGCCGGCCGCTTGCCTTACGAGCTCCTCCTCGCGCCCGCAGACCACCCGGGCGAAAGCGCATTCGAGTCAGAGGCGCTTCCCGCCGCGATCGCGCTGCTCGGCGAAGCCATCCGCCGTCTCCACACGCTCGAGGGGCCCGTCCCGCTGAACGCATGGCTCCACGACGGGGGTCACTGGCACATCGAGCTCGTTCCACGGATGTCGGTCCTCGCCGGTCTCGAGCTCGGAGCCGGCCTTTACGTCAACACGCTCGCCCCCGAGACGGCGGCCGAGCGGCTGCGCGAGGCCAGCTAGGAGGCTTCGGCAGGCGCGGCGCCGTCGGACGCAGCGGCGGCCTCGGCCTCGAGCGTCTCGTCGGTCTGCATCGGCGCGTCGACCGCCTCGAGCTCGGGGAGATCGCCGTCGGTCTGCTCGACCACGGGTGCCAGGGTCGAGATCTGCTCGTCCCCACGCAGACGCATCACGATCACGCCCTGAGTCGCCCGGCCCGCTCGTCGGATTCCGTCGACCGGCATGCGAATCACCGTTCCGCCCGTCGAGATCAGCATCACGGCGTAGCCGTCGCGCACGACGCGCGCGCCCGCGAGCTGTCCTTTGGCCTCCGTCAGCTGGACCGTGCGGACGCCCATCCCGCCGCGGCCCTTGGCCGGGTACTGTTCGATGCGCGTCCGCTTGCCGTACCCGTTCTCGGTCACGACGAGGAGATCGGCTTCGTTCCGCGCGATCCCAGCCGCGATGACCTCGTCACCCGCTCGGAGCCTCATGCCGGCGACGCCGCCGGTGACACGCCCCATCGGCCGCACGGTCTTCTCGTGGAAGCGGATCGCCTGGCCCTTGCGCGAGACGAGGAGGATGTCGTCGTCTCCGGTCGAGTGCAGCACTGCGACGAGCTCGTCTTCGGGTCGAAGCCGGATCGCGATGATCCCGTCGGCCTTGAGCGGCGTGTTGTAGTCGAGGAAGCGGGTCTTCTTGATCACGCCCTTGCGCGTCGCGAGCACGAGGTACTCGGCTTCCTTGAAGTCGCGCGTCGCGATCACGGTGCGGATCGACTCGCCTTGACCGAGCGGCAGGAGGTTCACGAGCGCGCGGCCCTTCGACTGGCGGCTGCCCAGGGGCAGCTCGTGCAGCTTGAGCCGGTAGACCTTGCCCGTAGAGGAGAAGAAGAGCAGGTAGTCGTGGGTCGAAGCGACCACGAGGTGCTCGATGTAGTCCTCCTCCTTGAGCTCCATCCCCATCACGCCCATTCCGCCGCGGCGCTGCTCGCGGTACGTGGTGACGGGGAGGCGCTTCACGTAGCCGGAGCGGGTGATCGCAACGACCATGTCTTCCTCGGCGATCAGGTCCTCGAGCTCGAACTCGCCTTCGGCCGCGACGATCTCGGTGCGGCGGTCGTCGCCTTTTCCGTAAATCGACTTGAGCTCGAGAACCTCCTCGCGGATCAGCCCGTCGATCTTCACCTCGTCGGAGAGAATCGAGCGAAGCTCGGCGATCCGCTCCTGCAGGTCGGCGAACTCTCCTTCGATCCGCTTGCGCTCGAGCCCGGTCAGGCGTTGGAGACGAAGGTCGAGGATCGCCTGCGCCTGGATCTCCGAGAGCGAGAAGCGCTCCATGAGCGCGGCACGCGCCTCGTCGGGATCGGCCGACCCGCGGATCAGGGCGATCACCTCATCGAGGTTGTCGAGGGCCGTCAGGTAGCCCTCGAGGATGTGCGCCCGCTCCTCCGCCTTGCGCAGCTCGTACTTCGAGCGGCGCGTGACGACCTCGCGCTGGTAGTCGAGGTAGTGCCGGAGCAGGTCGCGGAGCGAGAGCGTCCGCGGTACTCCGTCAACGAGCGCGACAGCGTTATATCCGAAGGTCGTCTGAAGCGACGTGTGCTTGTACAGCTTGTTCAGGACGACCTG
>JACCYG010000008.1 GCA_013696595.1 Actinomycetota bacterium
CGCCAGGGTCGTGTACACGAGCCGCCGCGGCCGTCGCTCCAAGTGGTAACTCGGATTCGCCGACACGCTCGCAGGCGGCGCTCACGCGCCGCGTTACGCTAACCCGAGGCCGTGTCCACCTACCGTCTCGTCGCGCGCGAGCTCGATTCGGGGTTCCTCACGCTGCCCTGGGACGAGGCTCTCGCCGAGTGGAAGTGCGACAATCTCGTCGACCTCGAGCGCGGCGTCGGCAGGCATGTCGTCCGGTTCGTCGAGATCGGCGACTCGTATTACGCGCTCAAGGAGCTTCCGCCGCCGCTCGCTCAGCACGAGTACCGCATCCTCGGACATCTCGGCGGCACGAGCGTCCCCGCCGTGGAGCCGGTGGGGGTCGTCGCCGAGCGCCGCCCACGGACCGGCGAGGACGATCTACCGGACGTCCTCATCACGCGGTATCTCGAGTTCTCATTGCCATTTCGAACGGTGATCGGACGGCAGGTGCTGCCCGACCCGGACGGGCGTGTCCCGGAGTCACTCGCGGGGCTTCTGGTGCGCCTCCACCTCGCCGGTTTCTTCTGGGGTGACTGCTCGCTCTCGAACGCTCTTTTCCGGCGCGACGCCGGCGCGCTCGCAGCCTACCTCGTGGACGTGGAGACGGGCGAGCTCCACGAACGCCTCTCAGACGGGCAACGCCGGTACGACCTCGACATCGCGCACGAGAACCTGAGCTACGAGTTCTACGACGTCGCCTCCGAGTTCGGCTGGTCCGAGGACCGCGACCCGACCGAGTTTGCCGAGCGCGTGATTGAGAACTACGAGCGTCTGTGGTCGGAGCTGACCGACGAGGAGATCTTCGGACTGGATGAGACGTCCCGGCTCGAGACGCGTCTCCGCGACCTGAACGAGCTCGGATTCGAAGCCGAGGAGATCGAGCTCGTGAAGACCGGGAGCGACTATCGCTTGCGCCTTCCGTCCGCTCGGGTCGAGCCCGGCTTTCACCGTCGCCGGCTGCTACGGCTCACGGGTCTCGACGCGCAGGAGAACCAGGCTCGGAGGCTTCTGGACGACATCCGGTCATTCCGGTCGGCGCTCGAACGGGCCGGCCAGCCCCCGGTTTCAGATGCGGCGGCCGCAGGTCGGTGGCTGAGCGAGATCTTCGAGCCGACAGTGGCGTCGATACCGCGCGAGCTGAGACGGAAACGCGCCGCCGCGGAGGTCTTCCACGAGCTTCTCGACCACCGTTGGCAGCTCTCCGAGCGGGCGGGACACGAGATTACGATGTCGGACGCGGTGGCCTCGTATCTCGAGCACATCCTCAGTGGGGCGCCGGACGAGCGCACCGCGCTCCTTCGCCCTCGCACCTGATCGCCCGACGAACTTGCGGTCAGTCGATCGTGAGCTCGAAAACGAGCTCGAGCCCGTCTTCGTCATCCCACTGCTCGCCTGTCTGCTTGAAGCCGAGCTTGCGAAGCACGGCCACGGAAGCCTTGTTCTGGGGAGCGGCGGACGCGATGAAGTAGCGCACGCCTCGCTCTTGCAGTGCCCAGTCCATCAGCGCCTCCGCAACCTCCGTCGCGTACCCGCGTCCTCGAAACGGCGCGAAGATCGTGTAGCCAACTTCAAGCGCGTCCGGCTTGCCGGGGCCGTTCCTCCCGGGCGGGCCGTGGAAGCCCACGTGGCCCACCATGACCCTCTCCTCGCCCTCCTGCGAGATAGCCGCTCGAATGAGCCACTCTCGAATCTCAGGTCGGCGTTCCATCTCTTCGGCGCGCATCCGGACGAAGCGCGCGTCGTGGTCGTCCGGCCAGCCCGTGGGGATCTCGGCGCCGATCAGCCGCCGCGCCTCGTCCCGGCGGTCATCGAGCAGGAGAGCGATGAACTCCCTCGACATCGAGACGAGGTCGAGACGGCTTGAGCAAATGGCGGGCACGACGCGGTCGGACACTTCTTCCACGAGGCCATTCTCGCGCGCTCGAGGCCCGGAGACCCCCTTAAGGGGTTACGCGGCGAGGTGGCGCCCGTCGACGAGCCGCCCGCAAACGCGTTGGGCGAGCTGGGAGAAGATCTCGGCGGCAGGCGCTAGCTCCCGATCGCTCCGCGAAACCAGCACGATCTCGCGTGTCGGCGCCTCGGGGGAAAGCGGAACCCGCTGCAACCCTTCGTCACCGGGCACGAGGGAGAGGCGCGGAACGAGCGCGGCGCCGAGGCCGAGGCTCGCCGCGCGCTGAAGCGTCTCGTTGTGGTCCGAGCGCAGGCGCAGATCTGGCTCGTACCCAAGCCCGCGCAGGTAGGCGATCGCGGCCTCGGCCGCGGGACAGCTCGCGAACGTGACGAGCGCGAGAGACACCCGGTGGCGAGCCGGTGCGAGGAAGCCATCCGCTCCAACGGGAGGAGCCGTGCGCGTGACGAGGAGGAACGGGTCCTCGATGAGCGGTGTTACGACGAAGGGGCCGTCGCGAACCGGGAGAGCCGCGAACGCAAGATCGAGCTCCCCCTCCTCGAGCTCGTCGAGGAGACCGTGGTCCGTCACAGACTCGCCGAGCCGCACCTCGGTGCCAGGGCTGACGACGAAGAACTCCCTCAGGATCTCAGGAAGGATCCGAGCGCCCGGAGTCTGGAAGGCGCCGACGCGGAGAGAGCCGAGCGTGCCGGCGGAGAACGCCTCCATGTCGGCCTGGGCCGAGGCAAGCAGCGCGCCCAGGTCCCGGGTGTGGCGAACGAGAACCTTGCCGGCCTCCGTCAGCGAAACACCAGACGCGCCCTTCAGCCGCTCGAAGAGCCGCTCGCCGAGGATTCGCTCGAGCGCAGCGATCTGTTGGCTGACGGCGGACTGCCGGTCGCGCCAACGTCCTTCGCCTGATCGGGTGTGAGGC
>JACCYG010000014.1 GCA_013696595.1 Actinomycetota bacterium
CGCGCTTCGCGGCCAGGCCGACGGAGGCCCCGATCAGCCCGGTGCCAACGATCGCGAGGCGCGTGACGGCCAACTCAGCCGATTACTTTGCCCATCAGGGAGGCGAGCACGCGAATCTCGTCGGCGAAACCGGCGAACTCAGCCGTCGGAATGAGCTGCGGGCCGTCGCAGAGCGCCTCCTCCGGCGCAGGATGAGCCTCGACGATGATCCCATCGGCGCCCGCTGCGACAGCCGCGCGGGCGAGCGGCGGCACGAGCTCCTTGCGGCCGGCTGCGTGCGAGGGGTCGACGATCACGGGCAGATGCGTTTCCTGCTTCAGGACCGGAATCGCTCCAATGTCGAGCGTGTAGCGCGTGGAGCGCTCGAAGGTTCTGATCCCGCGCTCGCACAGGATGACCTGTGAGTTGCCTTCGCGGACGATGTACTCCGCCGCCATCAGAAGCTCCTCGACGGACGCCGAGGGGCCACGCTTCAGGAGCACCGGCTTGTCAGCCTTCCCGACCTCCGAGAGCAGCGAGAAGTTCTGCATGTTGCGTGCGCCGATCTGGATCACGTCTGCGGTTCCCACGACCGCCTCGACATGCCGGGGATCCATGAGCTCGGTCACGAGCGGAAGGCCCGTCTCCTCACGCGCCTCAGCAAGGATTGCGAGGCCCTCCTCGCCGAGGCCCTGGAACGAATACGGAGACGTCCTGGGCTTGTACGCGCCGCCGCGAAGCATCGTCGCGCCCGCCGCCGCGACGGCACGCGCCGTCTCGAGGGTTTGCTCGCGATACTCGACGGTGCACGGCCCGGCGATCAGGCCGAAGTAGCCGCCGCCGACCCTGCGACCACGAGCCTCGATCACCGTGGGCGCGCGGCGCATCTCCTGTGAGACGAGCTTGTATGGCTTCAGGATCGGAAGCACCTGCTCGACGCCCGGAAAGCCCTCGAGCGGGAGCGTCGCGAGCAACTCGCGCTCGCCGATCGCGCCAATCACGGTCGCGTCCTTCCCCGGGGTTACGTGCGCATGCGCGCCGGCCTCCGCCAGGCGCGTCACGACCTCGTCCACCTGCTCGGCGGTCGCGTTCGCGCCCATGACGATGAGGAGCTCGGGAGATCCGTTGACTGCCATGTCCAGAATCCAGTCTAGTTTCCGACTGTTGCGATACTTCGACTGGTAAATGAGGATCTTTAGTGGCATCCAGCCGACGGGCGACAAGCACCTCGGCAACTACAGCGGCGGCTTCCGCCAGTACGCCGCCTATCAGGAGCGCGGCGACGCCTTCTTTTGCATCGTCGATCTTCACTCGATCACCGTCGACTACGACCCCGCCGACCTCCATGAGCAGACGATCAACATGGCTGCGATGCTCTTCGCCACGGGCCTCGATCCGGAGCGATCGACCGTGTTCGTGCAGAGCCACGTCCCCGCACACGCTGAGGCCGCCTGGCTGCTCGGCTCGGTCACGAGCTTCGGCGAGCTTCGCCGGATGACACAGTTCAAGGACAAGGCCGACCGGCAGGACTTCGTGTCAGCCGGCCTTTTCAGCTACCCGGTGCTCCAAGCGGCCGACATCCTGCTCTACCAGACCGATGCGGTTCCGGTTGGCGAGGACCAGCGCCAGCACATCGAGGTCGCGCGCGACATCGCCGAGCGGTTCAACGGCCGCTTCGGGGAGACGTTCAGGCTTCCCGAGATGATCGCCCCCGCGGTCGGTGCGAAGATCATGGACCTCCAGGAGCCCGAGAGGAAAATGTCGACGACCGGCGGGACGCCGCAGGGGACCGTGAGGCTGCTCGATCCCCCGGACGTCATTCGCAAGAAGTTCAAGACCGCAGTGACCGACTCCGGCGCGGATGTACGCCGCGACGCTGACTCGAAACCGGGCATCACAAACCTGATCGAGATCATGTCCGTGGCGACGGGCGACGAGATGGACGCGGTCGAGGCGCGCTACGACGGCCAGGGCTATGGGCACTTCAAGGAGGAGGTCGCGGACGCGGTGATCGCGCTCCTCGATCCGATCCGGAGCCGCTACGACGAGCTACGGTCGGATCCGCGCGAGCTTCAACGCCTGCTCGCCATCGGAGCCGAGAAGGCGCGCGAGGCTTCCGATCCGACGCTGCAAGCGATGCTCGAGCGGATGGGCTTCGTCAAGTCGGAGGCCGGTCGCCTCTTCGGCGCCGTGCGCCCGCGTGAGCTCTGACCGCGCTCAGGCCGACGGCGTTGCGGGGGCCGTTCGCCTTCGTCGCCGCTGCGCGCGTTTCGTCACACCTGCGGAACCTCTCGGCACATCCCGTGACCCACACGTACGTTTTTCAGCGTTACGCTGATGCGTGAGCAGGGGGCGGGTCGGGACCCGGGTCACTCGCGCGCAGGACCCGAACCGGGCCGTCGACGAGATTCAGCGAGTCTGCGGAGACGTTCGACTTCGTCCTGCGTCAATTCGCGCCACTCTCCCGCCTGAAGGCCCTTCAGCGTGAGCCCCGCGTACTCGCGGCGATGGAGCCGGCGCACGGGGTGTCCGACGGCTTCGAGCATCCGCTTTACCTGGTGCTTCCGTCCCTCGTGGATCACGAGCTCTACCTTCGAAGGCGTGAGGCGGCGTACTTCGGCGGGCGCGGTGCGACGCTCTTCCAGCTCGATGCCCACCCGCAGCCGCTCGAGCGCCACCTCGGAGAGCACGCCCTCCACGTCTGCCTCGTAGACCTTGTCCATCGCGTACCGGGGGTGCATCAGCCGATGGGCAAGCTGACCGTCGTTCGTGAGGAGAAGCGCGCCGGTGGTGTCCACGTCCAGACGCCCCACCGGAACGACGCGACGCTCGTGGCCGACGAGCTCGACGACGGTTGGTCGCCCGTGCGGATCCCGTGCGGTTGTGAGAACGCCGGCGGGCTTGTGGAGGAGAACGTACGCAAGCGGCTCGGGGTCGATCGGGCGGCCGTCGACCTCGACCCGGTCGCTCGCCGAGACGAAGGTCGCCAGGCCCGCCACGTCTCCGTTTACGCGAACACGGCCCGCCCGGATCAGCTCGTCGGCGCCGCGACGGGAAGCAAGTCCCGCGCGCGCGAGATAAGCGTTCAGCCGCACTCGACGCCCATTATCGTGGGCGGGCGGCGCTAGGAATCGCGGCGCAAGCGCGTCATGATCTTTGCGTGCCGGTCTACATCTCCCTGATGAAATGGACGTCGCAGGGCCTCGGCGGCTTGCCCGCTTGGCGCGACCGAATCGAGGAGGGTGAGCGTGCGATCGAAGAGCGCGGCGGGAAGCTGCTCGACACCTACGTGACCCTCGGTCGCTACGACCTCGTCGAGATCTTCGAGGCGCCCGACGACGAGACGGCCTATCAGATCCTGATCGCCGTTGCGCGCCACGGGACCGTGCACACGGAGACGCTGCGCGGCTTCACCCGCGACGAGGCCGAGAAGATCGTCAAACACCTGTAGGGCGAGGCAGGCGCCAGCCCCCTCTGAGATCAGGCCCCGCGGCTTTCGGCGACCGACTCGAGCCGCGCGCGGATCTCCTCCGCGTCGCCGCCGAGATCGTCGAGCTGGGGGAGCTCCGCTGGATTCGCCAGGCCGAAGACGCGTTCGAAGAGCGGCGTCGTCTCGTAGCGAATGGCGCCGCCGGCCTCCTCGCGCC
>JACCYG010000021.1 GCA_013696595.1 Actinomycetota bacterium
GACGTGGACGTCGACGCCGATCAGGTCGATGAGGGCGCATGGGCCGATCGGCCAGTTGACGCCGGCCGTCATCGCCTTGTCGAGGTCCTCGGGCGCGACCCCCGCCTCGTCGAGCACGCGGACACAGTCGTTCAGAAGGGGAATGAGGATCCGGTTCACCACGAACCCCGGCGTGTCGTTGCAGCGGATCGGCTTCTTTCCGATCCGCTCGACAAACGCATACGCCGCTTCGTAGGCCGCGCTGGACGAGAGCTCCGTGCGCACGACCTCGACGAGCGGAAGGACCGGCGCCGGGTTGAAGAAGTGCATGCCGACGACGCGCTCGGGGTGCGCGGTCGAGCGGGCGATCTCGGTCACCGAGAGGGCCGACGTGTTGGTCGCGAGAATCGCTCTCGGGCTTACGAGCGAATCGAGCGAGGCGAAGACGTCCCGTTTGGCCTCGAGCTCCTCGATCACGGCTTCGATCACGAGATCGCACGCTCGGAGCGCTTCGAGATCGGTCGCAGTAGAGAGGCGCGAGAGCGCGGCATCCTTCTCCTCCGCCGAGAGGCGGCCCTTCTCGACGCCGCGCGAGAGATAGTGGTCGATGCGCCCGCGCGCCTGTCCGCCGCGCTCGGCGCTCACTTCGACCCCCACGGTCTCGACGCCGGCCTGCACGCACACCTGCGCGATCCCGGCGCCCATCGTGCCGAGGCCGACCACACCCACCGTCCGAACTTCCATCGCGGCGCGTTAGCCTAATAGGGCCGTGGCCATCACTCTCAGCGAGCGCAAGCTTCTCGTCGCCGGCGAATGGGTCGAGACGGGCGAGTGGCGCGAGGTTCGTTCGCCCCACTCCGGCGAGGTCATAGGCCGCGTCCCGCAGGCGGACGCCGAGCTTGCCCGCCGCGCCGTCGACGCGGCCGCGCACGCGATGGAGGATCCGCTTCCAGCCCATCAGCGGGCGGGAATCCTCGATCGGGTCGCCGAGCTCTTGACCGAGCGCCACGACGACGTCGCGAGGACGATCTGCGCCGAGGCCGGCAAGCCGATGAAGGCGGCACGCGTCGAGGCGCAGCGGGCGGTCTCCACGTACACGATCGCCGCCGCCGAGGCGCGCACGCTCGCGGGCTCTGTCGTGCCGATGGACGCCGCCGCCGCGGGCGAGGGAAAGCTCGCCTTCACGCTCCGGCAGCCGATCGGCGTCATCGGCGCGATCTCGCCGTTCAACTTCCCCCTGAACCTCGTCGCGCACAAGATCGCCCCGGCCCTCGCCGCGGGATGCGCGGTCGTCCTCAAGCCCGCGGGCCAGACGCCGCTCTCGGCCCTCTTCCTTGCAGAGCTCGAAATGGAGGCGGGGCTTCCGCACGGATGGCTGAACGTCGTCGTCGGCCCAGCCTCGGATATCGGTGACGTCCTCGTCGAGGACGAGCGCGTCCGGATGATCACCTTCACCGGCTCGTCGGAGGTCGGCTGGAAGCTCCGCGGGCGCGCCGCGCAGAAGAAGGTCACCCTCGAGCTCGGAAACTCGACCCCGGTGCTCGTCGAGGCCGACGCCGACCTCGAGGAGACCGCGAAGAAGCTCGCCGCGCATGCGTTTGCCTTCGCCGGCCAGAGTTGCATCTCCGTTCAGCGGATCTACGTGCGCCGCGAGGCGTACGACGACTTCACCGCGCGCTTCCTCCCGAAGGTCGAGGCCCTGCGCGTCGGCGACCCGTCCGAGGAAGAGACGGACGTTGGGCCGGTGATCGACGACGGTGCGCGCGAGCGGATCCTCGAGTGGATCGGCGAGGCGCGCTCGGGCGGCGCGACCGTCCTCGCGGGCGGAGAGGAGGACGAGGGACTGATCCGCCCCACCGTTCTCGCCGACGTGAAGCCCGAGATGAGGGTCGCGTGCGAGGAGGTTTTCGGGCCTGTCTGCACGCTCACCCCGTACGACTCACTCGAGGAAGGCCTGCGGCTCGCGAACTCGACGCGGTACGGCCTCCAGGCAGGCATCTTCACGGGCAGCCTCGAGAGCGCACTTGCGGCGGCTCGGGGGCTCGAGTTCGGCGGCGTGACGGTCAACGAGGCGCCGACCTTCCGCTCCGACCAGATGCCCTATGGCGGCGTGAAGGCATCGGGCAACACGAAGGAGGGACCGCACTACAGCGTGCGCGAGATGACTGAAGAGCGCCTCGTCGTCATCGCGTAGGGCCTGGCGAGGCGCGACCGGAGGGTCGGTTAGACTCGACCCGGGATGCCGGCCCGGTTTTCCTCGCTTTTCGTGCGTAGGACCCGCCCGGTGGACGGCGGACCGCCCTACGCGGGCGAGGCGGAAGCGGCTCCTCCGCCGAAAGCCCTGGCCGCTCGACCGTTGCGCCCGGGTCGACCGCCCTCGCTCCAGCGCGAGCGCCGTGACCTCATGCGTCGGCGTGAGGTCGAGATCCGCGACGTCGGCGGCCTCGCGCTCGAGATGGCGCGACGTGACGCGTGGAATCCGGATCTGCTCGCAGCCCGGACCTCCGAGGTCCTGGCGATCGAAGAGCGGATCGCCGAGCTCGACTCGATGCTCGTCGCCGCGGAGGCGGCCGCGCGCGGAATCGGTGCGGAGCGCTGTGTCTGCGGGACCCCCATCGTCCGCGGGACCCACTTCTGCTCCCACTGCGGGCGGCCCGCGACCGAGACCCCGCCCGTGGTCGCGTGCAGCCATTGCGGCCAGGCCCTCCCCGCCGACTCGAACTTCTGCCCGGTCTGCGGGAACGGTGTGGCGGCCGAGGAGTACTCCTCCAAGGACCCGATCGGCTCCACCCTGATCGAGCCGATCACGCCGGGAGAAGAGCACGTCGGAGACCCGTAGTGGAACCACCCGTCAATGATCCGCCGCCCGTACCGCCGGCCAAGCCTCCCGAGCTCACCTGTCCCCGTTGCGGGGCACCGCACGACCGTTACCAGGAGTACTGCCTCCACTGTGGCGTCCACCTTGCGCGCCACTACCCAGTCGGGCGGCGAACGGCATGGAGCCGTGAAACCTGGTCGCGCGAATCGCCGTTCTGGCTCTGGGCGGCGCTCGCGACGCTCGCTCTCGTCGTGCTCATCGCCTCGGCGATCGTCCTCGCCGCCACGACCAATGACGACGAGCCGCGGCGACAGGCTAATCGGCCCGGCGCGACGAGCACGCTGCAGGTCATCCCCGACATCACGACGTCGAGCACGGTGGGCACGCTTCCGCCCACCCTGACGATCCAGCCGACGACGACCGTGAACCCGACGACGACCGCCACGACGACGACAACGGCCACGACGACGACCGGGGCGACGAACAGGATCATCGCGTGGCCAAGCGGGAAAGACGGCTACACCGTCGTGATCGCGTCCCATCCGAAGAGCGGCGGGCGGAGCCGCGCGGAGGCGACGGCCCGCGAGGCGATCAACAAAGGGCTCTCGGAGGTCGGGCTTCTCGACTCCTCGGACTACCCAAGCCTGACGCCCGGCTACTACGTCGTCTTCAGCGGCGTCCACGACACCGAGGCTCAGGGGAGGAACGCCCTCCCCGGCGTCCGGGCGGCCGGGTACCCCACGGCGTACGTGCGCGAAGTCAATTCGGAGTAGCCGGCCGTTTCGATCCGGTCGAGCCGGGGACTTTGTGACAGGGCCGCGACGTGGTTAACTAGGTGCTGGAACGTGGCCTGGCACCGCCGCTTAACGTCGGCTTAACAATCGTTTGCAGGGACTTAATCGCGTGGGAAGATAATCGGAGGGCACGCTTTGTACGAAGGTCTCCTCGCCCGCATGTATCAATATTCGAGAGCGATCTACCGATCGATCAAGGATCTCATCGATCCCTACGTCGACCCGCCGACTCAACTTGAGTACCGCCGTGCCGTCCTGGCCGCCTGTGAGGAGACGGTCGAGCGCCTCGCAAAGGATCCGCGCTACTTCGCGAAGCCCGAGCGGACACTTTTCCAGGAGATCCGGCGTTATTTTCCCATCACGCACCAGGCTCAGGTCAATTGGGCCGTGAGCGAGGGCATCGGAGCGGCCGTCGATTTCATCGAGGAGCAGATCGAGTCGGGCGTCTTCGACGGCGGCGTCTCGCGCTGCCGTGCGACGACCCGCAAAGGCAAGCCGTGCCAGCGCGCGCCTCTGCCTGAGCGTGAGTATTGCCCGTCTCATCAGCACCTCGAGACGCGGCGCGCCGCCTGAGCGCGACCGACCTCTACCGCGAAGTCGCCGGCGAAGGCGATCCGGTTGTCCTCATCCACGCCGGCGTCTGCGACAGCCGCATGTGGGATCCACAGTGGGCGACGTTCCCGCCCGTGCACCGGACGCTTCGCTACGACATCCGCGGGTTCGGCCGCTCCCCCATCACCTCGCCGGTCGTCGAGAACGCGCGTGACCTGATCGAGCTGCTCGGCGAAGTCGGGTTCAGTCGTACCGCGCTCGTCGGTGTGTCCCTGGGTGGCCGGATCGCGCTCGAGGTCACGGTCGCGCGGCCTGAACTCGTGTCGGCCCTCGTGCTCGTGGGTGCGGGGCTGCCAGGTCAGGCGCCCTCGGACGAGCTCAATGCCTTCGCCGCGGCTGAGGACGAAGCACTCGAGCGTGGTGACCTCGACGAGGCCGCCGAAATCAACGTCCGCATGTGGGCGGACAGGTCGCGTCGTTCTCCCGAGCAGGTCGACCCTAGTGTGCGGAAGCTCGTGCACGACATGACCCGCCGGTCCTTCGAGGTTCAGCTCCCCGTTCCGGACGCCGAGGAGAGGCGACTCGTGCCGGATCTCGCCGATCGGATCTCCGAGATCGAGGCGCCTACGCTCATCCTTGTGGGCGAGGAAGACATCGATCACATGCACCGCGCAGCCGATGGCCTCGAGCGGGAGATCTCAAACACCCGACGCGCCTCGATCGCCAATGCCGCGCACGTCCCGAACCTCGAGCGTCCGGAGGAGTTCGACGCGCTCGTCCTGCCCTTCCTGGCCGGGTAGGTAGCGGTGCACCATCTCGCGCTCGCCGTCCAGAATCAGGAGCGTTCGCGGCGCTTCTACGAGACCTACCTCGGCTTCGACGCCTCGCCGGCCCAGGAGTACGACGACGGCGTCCTCATGCTCTACAACGCGGAGGGCTTCGCGCTTGCC
>JACCYG010000032.1 GCA_013696595.1 Actinomycetota bacterium
TTACCTACCTGCTTCGGTACGTCGACGATCCTGCGGCGACGCTTCGGGAGCTCGCACGCGTCGTCCGGCCGGGGGGCCGGATCGCCTCCCTCGAGTTCTTCGTCCCTGACCGCCGCACCGTGAACGCTCTCTGGAGGGCGTACGTCCGAGCGGGCCTGCCGCTCCTCGGGCGAGCCATCTCGCCTGGCTGGCACGAGGTCGGCCGCTTCCTTGGCCCGAGCATCCAGGCGTTCTGGCGGCAGTATCCGCTCGAGGAACTCCTCGTGCTCTGGCGTGCGGCAGGAGTCGAGAACGTTGAGGCGCGGCTGCTTAGTCTCGGCGGGGGAATCGTGATTTGGGGCGAGCGTGGAGACTGACCGCTCGCGCCCGGCCTTCTACGCCCTGGCCTCAGGCGGGTGGCGCGACTACGTCACACTTCTCCATCCGCCCTATACCGCCTGGCATCTCTCCTTCGTCGCGATCGGCGCGGCTCTCACACCCGCCTTCTCGCTCTCCCGTCTGCTCCCGACCCTGGCGGCGTTCTTCCTTGCCGTCGGCATCGGAGCACACGCGCTCGACGAGCTCCAAGGGCGGCCTTTGAAGACGCGTATACCCGACGCCGTGCTCGTCGGCCTGGGCGCGGGCTCGCTCGTGTTCGCAGCCGGGATCGGCGCGGTCGGGGCCGCCGTCGTCGACCCGTGGATCGGCGCGTTCGTCGCCGCGGGCTCGTTCATCGCGGTCGCGTACAGCCTCGAACTCTTTGCCGGTCGCTTCCACACCGACGTCTGGTTCGCGCTTTCCTGGGGATCGTTCCCGGTCCTGACGGGATTCTTCGCTGCCGCGGGGACGATCAGCCTGGCGGCTCTCTTCGCCGCGCTCTTCGCGTTCGCTCTTAGCCTCGCGCAGCGTCATCTCTCCACGCGCGTCCGGGACGTCCGCCGCCGTGTCGACCGCGTGACCGGGACCATCACGCAGCACAACGGATCGGTGGAGCCGATCACGGCCTCCGATCTCGCGAAGGTGGAGGAGGCCGCGCTGCGGGCTCTGACCGGCGCGACGGTCGCGCTCGCCGCGGCGCTCGTCGCGATGCGCGTCGCGTGAGCGAACGCTCGCGCAACCGACTGCGACGATGCACGCTTCAGGCGCGCGCAGAAGATGCAAGAGCTTTCCGCAGGCGGGAAGACGGAGGCGGCGGACGTGCCTGCGCGTAACGAGATCAGCGTCGTAACCGGCGCGTTCGGCTTCACCGGCAAGTCCATCGCCCAGAGGCTTCTGTCACGCGGAGAGAGCGTGAGGACGCTGACCGCCCATCCCGAGCGCTTCGATCCTTTCGGGGGGACGGTCGAAGTTTCCCCCTTCAACTTCGCCGATCGCTCGACCCTCGTGCGGAGCCTCCGCGGTGCCAGCACGCTCTACAACACGTACTGGATCCGCTTTCCCTACCGCCAGGTCACGTACGAGGAAGCGCTCGCGAACACGCGCGTCCTCCTCGGAGCCGCTGAGGAGGCCGGTCTTCGAAGGATCGTCCATCTCAGCATCACGAATCCATCGGAGGAGTCACCGCACGCGTATTTTCGCGGCAAGGCGATCCTCGAACGCGAGATCCGCGCGTCGAGCCTATCTCACGCAATCTTGCGTCCGACAGTCATCTTCGGGACGGAGGACATCCTGATCAACAACATCGGATGGTTCCTCAGGCGCTTTCCGCTCTTTCTCGTCCCCGGTTCTGGCGACTACGGCCTCCAGCCCGTTTTCGTCGAGGACGTCGCCGAGCTCGTCGTGGAGGCCGGAGACAGAGAGGACAACACGACCATCGATGCCGTCGGCCCGGAGACGTACACGTTCGAGGCGCTGGTGCGCCTGATCGGAGAAAAGCTAGGAAGCCGGGCCAAGATCATCCATGCAGCTCCGCGTCTCGCGCTTGCGCTCTCCGACGTCGTTGGCCGCATCGTCCGCGACGTCATCCTCACGCGAGACGAGCTCGAGGGGCTGATGGCGAACCTGCTCGTATCCAAGGGTGAGCCAACGGGGCGGACGTCCTTCAGCAGCTGGCTCGAAGCAAATTCAGCAACCGTCGGGAGGAGATACGCCTCCGAACTTGCCAGGCGCTACCGCGCAGCGAAGTAGGCATGTCTGACGTCGCCTACCTCCGGGCAGTGGCTCACGCCCCATAGCCTGGGGTGCAAGGGCGACCGACGGAGTCGTTGGTTCTGAGGAGAGAGGGCTGCAGACACATCCGCTGGCTGGCGCATGGACTGGCGCACGAGCGGAAAAATACCTGCAAACCACCCTATTCGTAACGGTCTCGAAAACCGTTATCCGTCGTTAGGCGGATCGAGGGTTCGAATCCCTCCCCCTCCGCCTAACCAAGCGGATTCCTGACCAGGAAGCCGCGTCGATCCGATACGTGCGGTCTTTCAAACCGCAGGTCGGATCCGCCTCGCCTACCGCGCGATTCCGTTGCAGGCTGCCTACTGCGCCGCCAAGCACGCGATCGAAGGATTCACCGAGTCGCTGCGTTGTGAGCTCCTCCATGACGGAAGCAACGTCCGCGTCACGATGGTTCAGCTTCCGGCGTTGAATACGCCCCACTTCGGGGTCGTCCGCACGCGCCTGACGCGCCACCACCACTTACCGGTGATGTGCTCGTTCAGGTTCTCGCCGGTCCCCACGCCGAGGAAGAAGCGCCCCGGCAGGAGCGTCGCAATCGTCGCCGCCGCCTGTGCGACGAGGTACGGCGGCATGCGGAGAATCGGCGCCGTGACGGCGGTCCCGAGGCGGAGGCGCTTGGTGACCTGAGCGATTGCCCCGAGCACAGCCCAGACGAACGGCGCCTGCCCCTGGCA
>JACCYG010000037.1 GCA_013696595.1 Actinomycetota bacterium
GTCACCCGGACGAGCTCCGCAACGGCCTCGTCGGCACGGTCGACGACGTAACTGAGCGGTCCGCCGTAGCAGACGACGACGTCGAAGCTCACGTCGGCGAAGTGGGAGAGGTCGGTGACGTCGGCGAGCACGCGCTCGGTGACCCGCTCCTCGAAGCCGGCCGCCGAGAGCTTCTCGCGGTTCAGCTCGAGCTGCCGCGGCGACAGGTCGGCGACCGCGATGTTGGCCCCGAGCCGCGCCAGCTCGATCGTGAAACGTCCGGGGCCGGCGCCGATGTCGAGCACACGGTCGCCCGCGCGGACGAAACGGCGCAGGTGCTGGACATGAACCTGGACGCTTTGTGGCGGTGTGCGACCGTCCTCGAACCTCGTCCACTCGCGCTCGCCGTACTTGTCGAAGAATGCCGCTGCGTGTTCCGGCTCGTAGTCGGCCTTCACCGCGCGAGCACCTCGGCGAGATCCTTGTCGCCGCGGCCTGAGAGGCAGACGACGATGAGCTCGGCGTCGAGGTCGTCCACGCGCGCGAGCGCATGCGACGGCTCGAGCGCAGGGATGATTCCCTCGGTTCGCGTCAGCCGGCGGAACGCTGCAAGCGCCTCGTCGTCGGTCGTGCCCACGTAGCGGGCGCGACCGGAGTCGCGCAGGAATGCATGCTCAGGACCCACGCCGGGGTAGTCGAGCCCGGCCGAGATCGAATGCGCGTCGGCGATCTGGCCGTCCTCATCGGCGAGCACGGAGGAGCGGGAGCCGTGCAGCACGCCCGTGCGGCCGGTGCCGAGGCTGGCGGCGCCCGCCGCCTCGACCCCGATGAGGTCGACCTCGGCGTCGTCGACGAAGCCGGCGAACATGCCGATCGCGTTCGAGCCGCCGCCGACGCAGGCGACGACGGCATCCGGCAAGCGTCCCTCCGCTTCGAGAATCTGCGACCGCGCCTCACGGCCGATCACGGCCTGCAGCTCCCGAACGATCGCGGGATAGGGCGCGGGTCCGACGCAGGAACCGATCAGGTAGTGCGTCGTCTCCACGTTCGTGATCCAGTCGCGGATCGCCTCGCTTGTCGCCTCTTTCAGCGTCCTCGTGCCGAACTCGACCGGACGCACCTCAGCGCCGAGCAACCCCATCCGCTCGACGTTCGGCTTCTGGCGGCGCATGTCCTCGCTGCCCATGTAGACGACACACTCGAGCCCGAAGCGCGCGCAGACGGTCGCCGTGGCGACGCCGTGCTGGCCCGCACCGGTCTCGGCGACGATGCGGCGCTTGCCAAGCCGGCGCGCGAGCACCGCTTGGCCGAGCGCGTTGTTCAGCTTGTGTGCGCCCGTGTGCAGGAGATCCTCCCGCTTCAGGTAGAGCCGCTTCGACGGGCTGAATCTCTCCGCGGGCGTGAGCGGCGTGGGACGCCCCGCGTAGCTGCGGGCGAGCTCGTCGAGCTCCGCGCGGAAGCCGCCGTCGCCGAGCGCCGCCTGCCACGCGGCGCCGAGCTCGTCCAGAGCCGGGATGAGCGTCTCGGGGACGTAGCGCCCGCCGTAGGTGCCGTAGGTGCTAGCCACGGGCGGCCTCGACGTAGGCGCGCACCTTCGCGTGATCCTTGATCCCGGGTGCGATCTCGAGTCGCGAGCTCGCGTCCACCGCCCAGGGTCGCACGACGCGGATCGCTTCGCCGACGTTGTCCGCCGCGAGCCTGCCCGCGAGCACGACGCGCCCCTCGGTCGCGGCTGCCCGCGCCCAGTGCTCCGGATCCTCGTCCTCCCACGGCAGGTCGTGCACCGTTGCAACCCGCTCGCCCTCGCGGAGTAGGACGGCCTCGCGGCCTCGCAGCGCTCCCTCGACGCGCTCATGCACCTGGTCGAGCGTCGCTTCGCTCTCCTCGGCCTTGCCGACCCAGACGGCCACCGCGAGCAGCGACTCCGGGACCGGCAATACCTCGCGCGCCGCGCGAGGGCTCTCGGGCGCGAGCACGAAGCCGGCGAGGTCTGCGCCCGCCTCGGCCGCGACCGCGACGTCCTCTTCGCGGGTCAGCCCGCAGACCTTGACGAGCGGCCGTCGCAGCAGCTCGACGAGCTTGG
>JACCYG010000047.1 GCA_013696595.1 Actinomycetota bacterium
CGCCAGGGCTCCAGATCCGAGAATGCGTTCGCGTGGCGTGGGGCCGGCGCCGCGTTGCTGTGAGGCGCGAACGGGGAGAACATCAAGAAAAATGGGCCGGGTGTGTCCTCCACGAAGGAGATCGCCTCGGCCGCGAACACATCGGTCGAATAATCCTCGGGCGCCGCGCCGAAGCTCGTGAGCGTCCCCTCCGTGTTCAGGGTGTAGTTGTAGTAGCCACCTTCCATTGCAACCCAGTGATCCCAGCCCGGGGGGATGTAGGGGGTCGCCCGGTAGCCGTTCATGTACTTTCCGACGTAGCCCGTGCGGTAGCCGGCTCCCTTGAGCCATGTGGCGATCGTCGAGGAATCGTCGAACGCTCTGAAGCCGCCGTACGGTGGGGAGTTCCGGTAGATCCCCGTCGAATGGGAGTACCCGCCCGTGAGCGTGCTCACCCGGCTCGGACAGCAAACTGGATTGACGACGAAGGCGTTCGAGAAGCTGACGCCCTTGTCGACAAGCGCGTTTTGCACGTTCGGCATCGCCCAGAGCGTGTCCGCGCGCTGGTCGTCCGTGAAGACGAGGATGATGTTCGGACGGGGTGCCTGCGCCGCCGCCGACGGCGGGACGAGAGAAAGCACGAGCGCCGCCAGCGCGGCGACGAGCGCGAAGTGGGGGAGTTGGCGTAGAGGCAGAGCTAGACCCTTGGGCGGCAGATTCTAGCCTTCCTCTCGGCCGGGGCGAACCCGTACTTGAGCCCGTCACGATAACTCGGACGAGTTCCAGTTTGTGGCCGGCCTACGGTCTCGTCGAGATCCAGGCGGTGGTGAAACCGGGCGGAGCCGGCGCGCACATGGCCTTCAGGCGTTCCCTCAGTGCCAGGAGCCGCCCGCGATACGCCGGATGCGAGGGGCGGTTGTCGAGCTCGTACGGATCGCGCTCGAGGTCGTAGAGCTCTTCCTCGTGCGTCGAGTAGGCGACGTATTTCAGGTTGATCGTCCGGACCGAGCAGTACGTCGGGATCGGCGCGGAGAGTCTCGTCGGGCCGCTGAGGAGATGCTCGACGAGGATCGAGCGTCGCCAGCCCGTCGGTGACGACTTCAGAAGAGGAACGAGACTCCGTCCATCGGCCTCGGGCGCCCTGGTGCCTCCGAGCTCCGCGATCGTCGGGGCAAGATCGATGTTCGCGACCAGCCGAGAATCGCGTCTTGGCCTCTCGAGAATCGCGTCGTACCGAACGACCAGCGGCACGCGGATGCTCTCCTCGTAAGCCGCCCACTTCGCGCGCGGGATTCGGTGCTCCCCCCACAGGAGCCCGTTGTCCGAGGTGAAGATGATGGCGGTGTCGCCGAGGCGGTCGTTTCGGCGCAGCGTGTCCAGGATGTCGCGGACGAACGCGTCGACGGCCGCGAGGCTCGCGTATTGCCTGCGTTGAAACGCGGTGAGCGCTGCCCGCCCGGTCTCACCGAGACGCGGCTGAGCCCGAAGCCACCACGGCTTGTCCGACACGTCGGCCTCGTCGTAGCTCGGTGGGGCGAGAAAGCGTGCTTCCTGAAGGCGTCGGCATGGCGCGGAGGGGGAGTCGCCGCCGGATGGTGCGGAGCGTAGGGCGCCAAGACGAGGAAGAAAGGCCCACCGCGCGGCCGGCTGATGAACTCGAGCGACTCTCGGCTGAACACGTCCGTCGAGTTCCGGCGGAAGCCGAAGCCCTTCGGATGTCGGACTGATCCGTCCACATTGAGTCTGTAGCCGTAGAAGGCGGGCTCGCCCGCGAACGAGACCCAACGGTCCCACCCCGGCGGGACTACGTGCGCGGCGAGCCGTTCAGATACTTGCCGACGTAGGCGGTCTCGTACCCCTGCGCCTTCATCCACGTGGCGACCGTCGAGCGGTCGCGAAAGGAGGGAAAACTGCCGAAGGGCGGCTTGTTCCCATAGACGCCGGTCGAGTGCGAATACAGCCCGGTCAGGATGCTGGCCCGGCTGGGGCAGCAAAGTGGGTTCACGACGAAGGCGTTCGAGAAGGTAACGCCCCGCCGCACGAGCTCGCGCTGCACCGTCGGCATCGCCCAGAGCGTGTCCCAGCGTTGATCGTCGGTCACGATAAGGATGACGTTGGGCTGTGGGCGTGGATCGCCGTAGGCGGGCGCAGCCGCTGGATCGCCGGGCGTGATCCAGAGGGCTGCAAAAGCGATCACTACGGCAATGGCCGCGTCGAGGCGCTTTGGCCTACGCCGCTGTCCGGGAAGGTGGTCCATCGTGGCGGGAGTAGCCTACGGCCGGTCTGACGGCGTGGCCGGAGAGGCGGCGGTCGGCTCCCGGCTACGATGGCCGCATGGCCGCTTTCGGTGTTTCCGGCGCCTACAGGCCCACCGGCGACCAGCCCGACGCCATCGCCGCGCTGTCGCGCTCGGTCGCCGACGGCGGCCGGTTCCAGACCCTCCTTGGCGCCACGGGAACAGGGAAGACGGCGACGATGGCGTGGATCATCGAGCAGATTCAGCGGCCCTCGCTCGTGATCGCGCACAACAAGACGCTTGCCGCCCAGCTTTGCAACGAGTTCCGGGAGTTCTTCCCTGGGAACGCGGTCGAGTACTTCGTCTCCTACTACGACTACTACCAGCCCGAGGCCTACGTCCCGCAGGCCGACCTCTACATCGAGAAGGACGCCTCGATCAACGACGACATCGACCGTCTGCGGCACGCGGCGACCAGCGCGCTCCTCGTGCGCCGTGACGTCGTAATCGTTGCTTCCGTCTCGTGCATCTACGGCCTCGGTTCGCCGAAGGAGTACGAGGAGAAGACCGTGCTCCTCGCCGCTGGCCAGGAGATCGACCGCGACGTCATGCTGCGCAAGCTCGTCGACATCCAGTACTCGCGGAACGACTCGTTCCTCGGGCGCGGGCGCTTTCGGGTCCGGGGCGACATCGTGGAGGTGCAGCCGGCGCACACGGAGTCGGCGTACCGGATCTCGTTCTTCGGCGACGAGGTCGAGCAGATCACGCACTTCGACCCGCTGACCGGCGAGATCCATTCACGGATGGACCACCTGGCGATCTTCCCGGCGACGCAATACGTGACCGACAAGCCGACGATCGACCGGGCAGTCGACGAGATCCGCCATGAGCTCGAGGAGCAGGTCAAGCTCTTCGAGTCGCAGGGGAAGCTTCTCGAGGCGCACCGGATCCGCCAGCGCACCGAGTACGACCTCGAGATGCTCCAGGAGCTCGGTTACTGCAACGGCATCGAGAACTACTCGCGGATCCTCGACGGCCGGCCGGCCGGCTCGGCGCCGCACACGCTCCTCGACTATTTCCCCGGCGACTTTACGGTGTTCATCGACGAGTCGCACCAGACGGTGCCCCAGATCGGCGGCATGTATGAAGGCGACCGCTCGTGCAAGGAGACGCTGGTCGACTTCGGCTTCCGGCTGCCGTCGGCGCTCGACAACCGGCCGCTTCGCTTCGACGAGTTCCTCGAGCGCGTGCCGCAGCTCGTTTTCGTCTCAGCCACGCCGGGGCCCTACGAGCTCCGCCACTCCACCTCGATCGCTGAGCAGATCATCCGCCCGACGGGCGTCGTCGACCCGGAGGTCGAGCTCCGCCCGACCAAGAACCAGATCGATGACCTCCTGAACGAGATCCGCCGCCGCGAGGAGGCAGGCGAACGCGTGCTGGTCACGACGCTCACGAAGAAGATGGCGGAGGACCTGACCGACTACCTGCTCGAGTCGGGTGTCAAGGCGCGGTACCTCCACTCCGAGATCGACACCCTCGAGCGGATCCAGATCATCCGCGAGCTTCGGCTCGGCGAGTACGACGTGCTCGTCGGCGTGAACCTGCTCCGCGAGGGGCTCGACCTTCCGGAGGTTTCGCTCGTCGCAATCCTCGACGCGGACAAGGAGGGCTTCCTGCGCGGTCAGACCGCCCTCATCCAAACGATCGGGCGCGCGGCGCGAAACGTGAACGGCAAGGTGCTGATGTATGCCGACAAGCTGACCGAGGCGATCAAGGGCGCGATCGACGAGACCACGCGCCGGCGGGAGATCCAGCTCCGGTACAACGAGGAGCACGGGATCACGCCCGAGTCGATCGTCAAGGGCGTCTCCGACATCTCCGAGCTGCTCTCGCTCGAGTCGCCGCACGTCCCTTCGTCACGCCGCCGGCGCGGGAAGGCCGAGGTCGAGGG
>JACCYG010000077.1 GCA_013696595.1 Actinomycetota bacterium
GGTGTACGTCGTCGAGCCAATCGGAAGCGAGGCGCTCGTCGGGGTCCAGATCGGCGAGACGCGCGTCACCGTCCGGACGCACCGGGACTGGGAGCGCCCGATCGGCGCGCCGGTCGGGATCCGGATCGATCCGGCAACGGCGTGCTTCTTCGACGCCGAGGGGCGAACGGACGTGCACCGCAGGGACCGAAAAGGGGAAAGCGGCCCCGGGAGGGGCGAGCCAGCAACGGCAGGACACGCGGGAGAAAGGAGCGGGTGATGACGTACTACGACTGGCTGGACCGGAGGCTGACACGGCGACAGCTCGTGCGGCGGGCCGCAGGGGTCGGCGGGGTGCTCGCGGCCGGGCCGCTGCTCGCCGCCTGCGGCGGCGACGATGAGAAGGAGCCGTCCGGCGGCGGCGGCGATGACGAGTTCAAGGGCACCGGCAAGGTCGTGATCGGGGCCTTCGAGGACGGCGGCCTGACTCCGTTCAAGGAGAAGATCATCCCGCTCTTCGAGCAGGAGACCGGAATCACGCTCGAGTTCCTCGAGGACGAGTACGGCACGTTCTTCGAGAAGGCGTTCAACGACGCCCAGACAGGAGCGGGCCAGTACGACGTCTACGTCCTCGACGATCCGTGGGTGCCTCAGTTCGCGGCCGCGGATACGCTCGAGGACCTTGGTGCGGGTGGTCTCGAGCCGGACGACGACTTCATCTCGCAGTTCATCGACATGGGGTACTTCCCTGCGAAGGAGGGGCCCCGCGTCAAGGGCTTCGAGGACGCCGACCCGATTCTCGTCGCCTCGCCGTTCGTCGGCGACCTCCAGACGATGACGTATCGAAATGATGTGTTCCAGGAGGCGCCTGAGACCTGGGACGAGCTCGTCGCCACGGCAAAGGAGGCTCAGGACGCAGGCACGGTCAAATACGGGTTCGTGTTTCGAGGCGTGGCGGGAAACCCAGTCGTCACCTCGTGGTACCCCGTCTTCCTCTCGTTCGGAGGCCAGTTCTTCGACGACGAGTGGAACCCAACGTGGAACGACGAGAAAGGGAAGGCGGCAACCGACTTCTTCGTCGGCACGCTGAAGAGCCTCGCACCGCCCGGCGTAGTCGAGTTCGACTCCGACCAGGAGGGCGCCGCCATCCTCGGCGGCCAGGCCGCTGCAATCATCCAGTACAGCGGGAATGCGCTCAAGTCCGACGATCCCGCGCAGTCGAAGGTCGTGGGCAAGCTCGACTTCGGCGTCGTTCCGAAGCAGGAGGAGGCGAAGGCGCAGATCGGCATCTTCATCTCCGCCGTCCCGAAGGCCGCGCCGAACAAGGAGAACGCCCTCAAGTTCGTGCGCTGGTTCGCACAAGAGCGAATCCAGAAGGAGCTCGCGCGGGCAGGCTCGCTCCCCGTCAGGCGGTCGGCGTTCGAGGACGAACAAGCCCGGGAGGCGAACCGTCTGACGCCGGTCGCGCTCGAGCAGCTCGACGCGGGCGCCGAGCCGCGGCCGCGGACGCCCGACTGGGCCAAGGTCGAGGAGATCCTCGGCATCGAGCTCAACAAGGCGCTCCAGCGAGGCGAGACGGGCGACGCGCTCGACAAGGCGGCCGAGGAGGCGAAGGGCTACCTCGGGCAACAGGGGTACTACGGCTAGCCCGCTCGTGACCGCCCGCGCGGCCGGCGTGCGTGTGCAGGGGGCAGGGCTCGACAGGGCCCTGCCCTACCTGCTCCTCGCCCCGGCCGTCCTCGTCGCGCTCGCCGTCTTCGTCTACCCGGTCCTGGACGGGATCCGGGCGAGCCTCCACTTCTACCGCTTCGGCCGGGCACTCGACTACGTCGGGTTCGAGAACTACCGCGACGTACTCGCGGACGAGCGGTTCCGCGATGCGCTCTGGGTGACGCTGAAGTTCGTCTTCCTCGCCGTCTCGATCGAGACAGTGCTGGGGCTCGCGCTCGCTCTGCTGTGCGCCCGCGAGCTTCGCTTCATCCGCCTCGCGCGGACCGTCCTGATTGTCCCGATGATCGTCACGCCCGTCGTCGTCGGGATCGTCTTCCGCCTTATCTACGCCTCCGACGTCGGGCTCGTGACCGCCTTGAGCGAGAGCTTCGGCGGCGACCAGGTGCAGATCCTGTCGCGCGAGGGTACGGCCTTCATTGGGCTCGTCGCGCTCGACGTCTGGGAGTGGACGCCGCTCATGTTCCTCATCCTCCTTGCGGGGATCCAGTCGCTACCCGTGGAGCCGTTCGAGGCTGCGCGCGTCGACGGTGCGGGCTCCTGGCGGGTCTTCGTCGACCACACGCTCCCGATGCTCGCGCCCGTGCTCGCGGTCGCGATCGTGTTGCGGACGATCGACGCGTTCACGACGTTCGACCAGGTTTTCGTGCTGACGCGCGGCGGCCCAGGGACGGCCACGCAGCTCATCTCGATCTACGGCTATAACACCGCGTTCAAGTTCCAGCAAACCGGGTTCGCGGCGGCGATGCTCTTCATGGTCGCGCTCGTCGTGCTCGCGTTCGCCGCGCTCGCCGTCCGCCTCATGCGGAGGAGGCTTCCGGCATGAGGCGCGTCCTCGTCGCCTGCGCGCTCGTGTTCGCGCTCGTCGTGACGCTCGTCCCGCTCGTCTGGATGCTCGAGACGTCCGTGAAGCCGAATCGAGAGATCACGCAGGAGACGACGCTCGTTCCCGAGACGCTGACTCTCGACAACTACCGGAGGCTTTTCGCGGAGCGGCACTTCGGCTCGTACCTCACCAACTCGATCGTCGTCACGGGAGCGAGCGTGCTCGTCTCGCTCGTGATCGGCTCGCTCGCCGCCTATGCGATCGCGCGCTTTCGTCTCTGGCGGCGGCTCGAGCGCCGCATCGGCCTCGCCCTCCTCACCGTCCGGATCGTCCCCGCGATCGTGATCGTCGTCCCGGTCTACCTCCTGATCCTGAAGCTCGGGCTTCTGAACACCTGGCTCGGTCTCATCATCGTCTACACGGCGTTCAACGTCGGCTTCGTCGTCTGGATGATGGAGAGCTTCTTCCGCGAGATCCCGGTCGACCTCGAGGAGGCGGCGATGGTAGACGGGGACACGCGCCTGGGCGCCTTCCGCCGCATCGTGCTCCCGCTGGCCGCGCCGGGGCTCGCGGCGACCGCGATCTTCGGGGTGATCGTGACCTTCAACGAGTTCCTGTTCGCGCTCGTCCTCACGTCCACGCCGGATGCCATGACGGTCCCGCGCGGCACGTCGACCCTGATCGGCCGGATCGACGTGGACTGGGGCGCGATGAGTGCGGCGGGCGTGATCGCGGCGCTCCCGATCGTCTTCTTCGCGCTCGCCGTGCAGCGCCACCTGGTGCGGGGCCTAACGCTCGGGGCTGTCAAGTGAAGCAGGA
>JACCYG010000083.1 GCA_013696595.1 Actinomycetota bacterium
CATCACGACACGGCCGCGGCCCGAGCGGTAGGGCTCGCGGATCCCCTCGCGTCCGAGGATGATGCCGCCGGTCGGAAAGTCAGGCCCCTTCACGTGCCGGTTCAGGCGTTCGACGTCGATCTCGGGGTCGTCGATCATCGCGATGATCCCGGCGACCACTTCGGCGAGGTTGTGCGGCGGGATGTTCGTCGCCATGCCGACGGCGATCCCGGACGAGCCGTTGACGAGCAGGTTCGGGAAGCGCGAGGGAAGGACGGTCGGCTCGCGGCGCGACTCGTCGTAGTTCGGCACGAAGTCGACGGTGTCCGCCTCGATGTCGCGCAGCATCTCCGTCGCCATCCGCGAGAGCCGGCACTCGGTATAGCGCATCGCGGCAGCCGGATCGTCGTCGAGGTTGCCGAAGTTGCCCTGGCCGTCGACGAGCGGGTAGCGCATGGAGAACGTCTGCGCGAGGCGGACGAGCGTGTCGTAGATCGCCTGGTCGCCGTGCGGGTGGTATGAGCCCATCACGTCGCCGACGATGCGCGCGCACTTCTTGTACGGGCGGTTCGGCTGCATCCCGGCCTCGTGCATCCCGTAGAGGACGCGCCGGTGCACGGGCTTCAGCCCGTCGCGCACGTCCGGGAGCGCGCGCGCGACGATCACGCTCATCGCATAGTCGAGGAAGCTCGAGCGCATCTCCTGCTCGAGCTCGCGCGGCTCGATGCGGCCGGCGCCTAGCGGCTCAACGCTTGCCACGGTTCACCTCCCGGGCGAGGCATGCCCCGCCCCTACACATCTAGGAAGCGCACGTCCTGTGCGTTCTGCTCGATGAACGCGCGCCGCGGCTCGACCTGGTCGCCCATCAGCATGGAGAAGATCCGGTCGGCCATCGACGCGTCCTCGACCTCGACGCGCATGAGCGTGCGATGGGCAGGGTCCATGGTCGTGTCCCAGAGCTCATTCGGGTTCATCTCGCCGAGGCCCTTGAAGCGGCTGACCTGGATGCCCTCCTTGGCGAGGTCGAGCGCGCCGGCCCGAAGCTCCTCGAAGGTCTCGAAGTTCCGCGACTTCTTTCCGAGCGAGAGGCTGAACGGCGGGAGCCCCACGATCTCCGCGACCTTCGCGTACGCCTTCTGGAGGCTCTCGTAGGCCGGTGACTCGAAGAGGTTCGAGGGAACGTCGACGTGCCTGGCCGCGCTCGTCGCCCTCTCTGTGACCCGGATGCGGAAGGTCTCTGCCTTGGTCGTGTCAACTGCTTCGAGCTCGTAGCCGTTCGTTGAGAGCGAGGGCAACGCATCGAGGGCGTCCTGTGCACTCGGGATCGGAAGCTCGACGAAGCGGTGCATGACCGCGAAGCTCGCGGCCGAGGGGTACTCCGAGTTGACCTTTGCGAGCCAGCCGTCGAACTCGTGCAGCGCGCGCGAGAAGCGGCCCCAGCGCGCGTCTGTCAGCTTGAGGCACTGGCCGTCGCGGTCCGTGACCTCCATCTCCTTCACGCGCTCCCGGACGAGGAGCTCCTCGAACTGCGACTCCTTCTCGACGTACGTCTCCTGGTTTCCGATCTTCACGCGATAGAGCGGCGGCACCGCGATGTACACGTGGCCCTGCTCGACAAGCTCGCGCATCTGGCGGTAGAGGAAGGTGAGGATGAGCGTGCGGATGTGCGAGCCGTCGACGTCGGCGTCCGTCATTACGATCACGCGGTGGTAGCGGAGTTTCGCGACGTCGAACTCGTCGCCGATTCCGGCGCCGATCGCAGTGATCATCGACTGGATCTCCGCGTTCGACAGGACCTTGTTGATCCGGTTCTTCTCGGAGTTGATGACCTTTCCCCGCAGCGGGAGGATCGCCTGGAAGCGCCGGTCGCGCGCGTCCTTGGCCGAGCCGCCGGCCGAGTTGCCCTCGACGAGGTAGACCTCGGCCTCGGACGGGTCGTTCGTCTGACAATCGGCGAGCTTGCCCGGAAGGGAGGCGCTGTCGAGCGCGCCTTTTCGCCGCGTGAGCTCGCGCGCCTTACGCGCCGCCTGGCGTGCGTTTCGCGCCGCGACGGTCTTCTGGACAATCTGGCGCGCGTCCGTCGGGTTCTCCTCGAGAAACTCGGCGAGCTTCGTGTTCACGGTCTGCTCGACGAGCCCGCGGATCCAGGGGTTCCCGAGCTTCGTCTTCGTCTGGCCCTCGAACTGCGGCTCGCGCAGCTTGACCGAGATGACCGCGGCGAGGCCCTCGCGAACGTCCTCGCCCTCGAGATTCTCCTCCTTCTCCTTCAGGAGGCCCTTCTCGCGTGCGTACTTGTTGAGTGTCCCGGTGAGCGCGGCCTTGAAACCGGAGAGGTGGCTTCCGCCCTCGTGCGTGTTGATGTTGTTCGCGAACGAGAAGACGGACTCGACGTAGGAACTGTTCCACTGCATCGCGAGCTCGACCTGGCCCTCGCCGTTCGTCTCCTCGAAGAAGACGACGCGCTTGTGGATCGGTTCCTTCGCGTCGTTCACGTACGCGACAAAATCCTTGATGCCGCCCTCGTAGCAGAACTCGTGGCGCTCCTCCTCCTCGCGCTGGTCGACGAGGACGATCATGAGCCCACGCGTCAGGAATGCCGTCTCTCGGAGGCGCTGCACGAGCTGGTCCATCGACCATTCGAGCTCTTCGAAGACTTCCGAGTCGGGGAGGAAGCAGATCATCGTGCCGGTGTCCGTCGCCTCCCCGACGACCTCCATCTCCGTCGTCGGGACACCGCGCGCGAACTCCTGCCGGTAGATCTTGCCGCCCCGGCGCGACTCAGCGACGAGCCATTCCGAAAGCGCGTTCACGACCGAAACGCCCACGCCGTGGAGGCCGCCCGAGACCTTGTACCCCTCGCCGCCGAACTTTCCGCCGGCATGGAGCTTCGTCAAGACGACGGTCAGGGCGGGCTGGCCCTGCTCCTTCATGATGTCCACGGGGATGCCTGAACCCCAGTCCTGGACCAGCACCGAGTTGTCTGGTCGGATGGTTACTTCGACGCGCTCGTTTCGGCCCGCGAGCGCCTCGTCAACGGAGTTGTCAACCACCTCGTAGACCAGGTGGTGGAGGCCACGCGCGCCGGTCGAGCCGATGTACATCCCCGGCCGCAGCCGGACCGGCTCGAGACCTTCGAGAACCGTGATGTCTTTCGCTGTGTAAGAGGTCTCAGCCATCAAAAAAGCCCTGCACTTCCAAGGAAATCGGGCTACATTCAGTCTACCAGAGGGGCCGGTCGTCCGCCCGCCCCGTTTTCGCGCATGAGGCTCGCTGCAGCGGCTCGCGCGACGAGCTCGCGCAGCTCCTCGTCCTCGATTCCAGCGGCGATTCGATCGGCCGCCTCACGTACTTCCCTGCTGACTTTCGGCACGACCGGCGCGAGTGTTTCCACACTCTCCATGGAGCGCTCGGGAAGCCGGCCGACGGAGAAGCGGAGACGGGGAGGCGCATCGTCCCCGAGGTGCTCGGCAAGCCGCGCTCGGATCGTCGCCTCGAGCTGCGTCAACTCGAACGCCCAGACGCTCGAGCTCGTCGTGACGTGAAGCGTGCCGTCGCGCGCGGAGCGTGCCGGCCAGGCGTTGGCCGCGATCGCCTCGCCGACCGCGGCCGGCCAGGCGGCGACGATGTCGCCCATCCCGCCCGCGGGGCTGAACCGGGCCAGCTCGCTCCGGACCTCGTCCCCGATCCGCCGCGGGTGCCAGCTCATGCGCGCGCCGCCCTTCCGGGGGTCACGGCAACCACGAGCTGAGGCTCGGGGGCCTCCGCAGGGAACGCCTCTTGCGTCGTAGCGGTGATCACGCTCTGGCCGACCGGAGGCAGGCTCGCGAGCAAGGCGGCGCGGCGGCCGCGGTCGAGCTCGCTCAGCACGTCGTCGAGCAGAAGCAGCGGCGGAGAGCCTCGTCGTTCGGCAACGAGATCCCCCTCAGCCAACACGAGAGCGAGGACGGCCGTCCGCTGCTCTCCCTGCGAGCCGAACCTTCGAAGGTCGCGGTCGCCCGCAGCGACTTCGATGTCACGAAGGTGAGGGCCGAGGCCGGTGCCG
>JACCYG010000111.1 GCA_013696595.1 Actinomycetota bacterium
ACGTGGCAGGGGATCTTCCTCTGCGAGTTCGACGGGCCGCGTCAGCGGACCGTCTACGTGACGCCACTCGCCTAGCCCCTCGCGCGGGCGAGGCAAGCCTCGCCCCTACAGCACCGGCACCATGTAGGGGCCGGGCTTGCCCGGCCCGCGGCCAACTCGCGTGCACCGTCGCTAGGCTGGCCGGATGGCAAAACCCGTCGCAAAGGGGGAGGAGCTCGAGCTCCAGATCGAGTCGCTCGCCTACGGCGGGAATGGCGTCGCACGCCTGAACGGCTTCGTCCTCTTCGTCCGGCGCGGACTACCGGGCGACCGGGTCCTCGCGCGCGTGACGAAGGTGAAGAAGAACCACGCGGAAGCGTTCGCGGTCGAGGTGCTCGAACCGGGAGCCGCGCGCGTCGAGGCGCCCTGCGCGCACTACCCCGCCTGCGGAGGCTGCCGGTTCCAGGATCTCGCCTACGACATTCAGCTCGACGCAAAAGCGGCGCAGGTGGCCGACTCGCTCGCGCGGATCGGTGGGCTGAAGGCGTTCGAACTCGAACCGGCCGTGTCCGCGGAGTCCGTCTTCCACTACCGGAACAAGCTCGAGTACTCCTTCACCTCGACCCCCGTCGGCCTCGGCCTCGGACTCCACAAGGCCGGCCGCTGGGACGAGGTGCTCGACGTCGAGAAATGCTGGCTCACCACCGACCTCGGCAACGGGATCAGGAATGCCGTCCGCGAGTGGGCACGCACTGAGGGTCTTGCCCCGTTCGATCAGGGGACACAGGAAGGCTTCCTCCGCCACCTCGTCTTTCGCGAGGGACGGAACACAGCGCAGGCGCTCGTCACGCTCGTGACGGCGCCGGGTGATCTCCCCGGGGCAGACCGCTTCGTCGAGACGGTGCGCCGTTTTCCCGAGGTGAAGTCCGTGCACTGGGCCGTGAACGACCGGCCTGCGGAGGTGACGAACGTGCCGACGCGCCTCCTCTGGGGCGAGCCCGCGATCGAGGAGGAGATCCTCGGGCTGCGCTTTCGTGTCCGGCCGAACGCGTTCCTCCAGACGAACACGGCGATGTGCGAGACGCTTTATCGCCTCGCGATCGAGTACGCAGGGCTGACCGGCGAGGAGACCGTCTACGACCTCTACTGCGGGATCGGAACGATCGGGCTCGCCCTCGCACACGACGCGCTAACCGTCTGGGGAGTCGAGTCATCCGAAGAGTCCGTGGCCTGCGCGCTCGAGAACGCGGAGCTGAACGGGATCATGAACGCCGCCTTCTTCGCGGGGGATGTGGCCGACTCGCTCGAGGAGCTCCGCGACCGCGCCGGCTCGCCGGACGTCGTGATGCTCGATCCGCCGCGCGCGGGCCTCACAGGGAAGGCGCTAAAGCAAGTCGCGGCCCTCGACGCTCCCCGAATTGTCTACGTCTCGTGCAACCCGACCACGCTCGCGGGGAACGCAAGAGAGCTCGTCGCTGCAGGGTATCGCCTCGAGCGAGCGCGCCCGGTCGACCTGTTCCCGCACACGCCGCACGTCGAGACGGTCGCGCTCTTCACACAGGTGTAGACGCTGCTAGCCGCTCCGGGCGCGCCACGAGCGCCAGAGGAGATCCGCGTTCGCGACCACGAAGCCCGCGGAGAGGAGAGGCAGCGCGGGAAGGCCGGCCACGTCGAAGTACACGGTCGAAAAGAGGGTCAGGCCGAAGGAGACGACCATCGCGATCCACGTCCATCCGGTGCGTAGACCGAAGCGCTCGGCTGCTGCGAGGAAGAGCGCGAAGAAGAGGATGTCGGGCAGGCCGAGCTGCGCCGAGGAGTGCTCGCCGGGTACCGGGAATGCGACGCTCAGGACGTCGAAGACCTGGGGCTGCTCCTCGACGATTATCTTCATCGGGCCCTGGGCGACGGAGAAAATGTCGACGGGGACAATCAGGAGAGCGACGAGGACGACCCAGCTCACGGCCTCGAAGAATCCGAGGAACCACCAGCCGGCGATCGCGACGGTGGCGAACTTCGCGAAGTTCGCGGCGATATCCAGATCGGCGAGCTCGAGCGCGACGGTGACGAGCGCGAAGAGGACGAGCACGGCGAGGAGGCGCCGTCCCTCGAGCGCGCGGCGATACGGGAGCGCCAACCACACGAGAGCGAATGTCGCCGGGAGGATCACCACGGAGAGGAGAGCGAGGTCCCACTCCGTGGGGATACGAGGGAGGCCGTCGGCGACGGCGTCGTAGACGACGAGCGGGACGAGTAGCGCTAGTAAGGGGGCAGCTCGGACCACCAGGGCCCGACCGCCTTGAAGGCTTCCCAGAAAGCGCGCTTCGTATCCTCCTCGTCGAGGGCCGTGTCGATTTCCGGGACGACCAGGGCCTCGGCCGTCGGGGTGAACTTCTGGATCGACCCCTGCGTCGTCTCGAGCTCGGTCGAAAGGGGGAACCGGATCCCGTTCAGGCACGCAAGGGCATCTTGCCCCATGACGACGATGAGCTTGGGCTGGACGATGTGGAGCTCTCGCCCGAGCCAGCTCTGCGCTTCTTCGTCGGGCTCGTCCTCGTACTTCAGGCAGTTCGTGCCGTAGATCGCCGTCGGGTCGACGCGCAGGCGCTGGATTGACTTCAGGACCGCCTGGCCTGCGCGTCCGAAGAACGCGACGCCCTCGTGAATCTCCGACGGCTGCGGATGGTGCTTCAGGAGGAAGATCTCGGCCTGGGGATGTCCCGATCCGAGCACGGGCGCGCGGTCCGGCCCGGCCGCCTCCGCGACCTCGCGGCCGAGCTCGTTCATCTCGGCGATCGCCTTCTTCAGGTAACGCTCTGAGATGTCGTTGGTCGACGAGGGCACGGGGGGCTCCGTCGGTAGTTCGCGGTCCTCGCCGCGTCCTCCTACCGGACCGCAGTTTTTGCGCGCCGCTCGCGGGCCTGCGCGACCCATTTGAGCCCCTGCAGGTAGACGAGCGATTTCGGACGCCGCAGGATCTCGGCCGAACGGAGGCTGATCAGGAACTCCTCCGGGTTCTCGAACGCGCGCATGCGCACGAGGCCGGTTCCGACCCCCGGGAGCACGTGGGCGTCTGAGCCCGCGCCCATGGTCAGGTTGTACTTGCGCGCGAAGCGAAGTGCCTCGTCGTTGTAGCCCTCGAGGAGAAGCCTCGCGTTGTAGACCTCGAAGACGTCGACGTCCGCGAGGTGCGCGTGGAGCGTCCGCGCCGCTGGGATCGAATGCAGCCGATCGAAGGGGTGGGGGAGGTAGACGAGCCCGTCCTGTTCGCGGATCGCGGCAATCGTCTCGCCCATCGACATTCCCGGCGAGATCTCCTCGCGGAGGAACAGGCCGATCACTTCGCCCGAGGTCGTCTTGACCTCCTCGGCCGGGATCACCGTCAGTGCCCGCCCACGCGCGAGCTCGACGGCCTCCCGCGCACCCCCGAAGACGTTGTGGTCGGTGATCGCGATCGCGCCGAGACCCTGGGCCTCGGCGTAGTCGAGCAGATCGAGCGTCGGAACCGAGCAGTCGTACGACCACTCGGTGTGCATGTGGAGGTCGCAGAGAATGAGCGGGCGGTCGGCGAGCGGGTCGAGCGCCTCGGCCGGCCGGCGGCGGCGCGCCACGACGGGACGGTACACCTCTCGTTCGAGGCGCCTTGCGAGCGTGGCGAAGCTCTCGGCCTCGCTCCCTCGCCCTGCTGCCTCGGCCTGCCTGCCCCGCCAGTCGGCGTCCTCCGCGAGCCGCGCCATGGCGGCTCCGAGCAGCTCCGGTTGCTCCAACGAGCCGGGGGGGTCGACGGACGGGACACCCGCAGCCGCCGCCTCGGCTCTCGGACGGGTCGATCCGCGCCCGGCCGGAATAAACCCGGCCGC
>JACCYG010000167.1 GCA_013696595.1 Actinomycetota bacterium
CCTGCTGCTCGTCGCCGGCTACGTGACCGCGATCATCGCGGACGCCGTCTCCGACGACCCGCCCTCGTTTCTGTCCTAGCTGGATTTGCCCGGCCGAGGCGAAGCATCGGCCCAGCCAGAACGAGACGTCGTTGTCCCACGTCCTTGAAGTCCCGCAACGAGTGGAGTAGAACGGGCGCGAGCGAAAGGAGGTATCCATGGTCCGTGTGGAGGATTCGATCGCCGTTGCGCGGCCGATCGAGGACGTCTTCGCCTACCTGACGGACCCGGAGACGCTGCCCGAGTGGCAGGGGAGCGCCCTCGAGGCGAGACTGCAGGGCGAAGGGCCGATGCGTGCTGGGTCGCGGGTTCTCGAGACGCGGAAGTTCCTCGGCCGCCGGCTGGAGTCGACGATGGAAGTCGTCGAGTACGAGCCGCCGCGCCGGTTCGCGATTAAAGTCGGGTCGGGGCCGGTTCCGTTCACCGCGACGAACTCCCTGAGCGAAGCCGACGGCGGCACGCGCATCGAGGCGGTGATCGAGGGTGAGCCGGGCGGGTTTTTCCGGCTGGCGGAGCCGCTCGTCGTCCGTGCGCTGGGGCGCGAGATGCGGAACAACCTCGCCACGCTGAAGGACGTGCTCGAAGAGCGCGGCTCAGACGCCGCTTCGGCCGGTGAGGCCTAGCGGGCGGCGCTTGTACCGCTCAGGCCGTTGACGGCGCGCCTCGAGCTCGGCCACGCCGCGGGCGTGGAGCGGCCATTCCCGGCATCGTGCGGCGCGCTGTTATTACGTGCGCAAGGTGGCCAAAAGACACGCTCCTCGGTCCGTCTCGGCTCTTGAGGCTGAAGGATCACCTGGGTTTTGCCGAAACTTGGGTTGTAAAGCTGCAAAGCAGTCTGCTTTCTTGGGGTCTCTGGTGTTTCGTAGGGCGCTTCTCACCGCCATTGCTTTCAGCCTCCTCGCTCCCGCTTCGGGCTCGGCCGGCCCGGCGGCCG
Source organism: Actinomycetota bacterium (assembly GCA_013696595.1). Classification (GTDB taxonomy): domain Bacteria; phylum Actinomycetota; class Thermoleophilia; order Gaiellales; family Gaiellaceae; genus JACCYG01. The sequence goes on from JACCYG010000167.1 coordinate 974, forward strand.
ACGCGCGCGCTATCCGCGCAGGGCTGACGAGCGCCGTTGCCGACGGCCGGCTCGATCCGGCCGACGCCTATCGCTACCGGATCGACGTCCGCCGCTGCCGCGAGGTGCTCAAGCTCCTTCGCTACTCGCGCTTCTCGAACCTCGCTGCGGTCCTCCATGTGGTGGCACGGCACGCGCCGCGGTTCAACCGCCGGCGCGTGCTCGCACTCTTCGGAATGCTCGAGCTGAATACCGAGTATCTCGCCGTCCACCCGATGCCGGCGTCCGGTACGGACATCCGGGACGACGAGGGTGTCGTGTACCGCGCCACCTGGTCGCACGGGCTTCAGTTTCATCCGCTCGGGAATTTCGCCGCCCTCAACGCCGATCTGACCGCGGGGAACGACGAGCGCGCCGAAGCCCTCGCACGCGCACTCGTAGCGCGAGCCGTCGGCCCGAGCGGAACGAGCCGTTGGGAGTACTACTTCTCCTTTGGCGGAGGGCGGCCACCCTGGACCTCGGGGATGGCTCAGGCGGCCGCGGCCCAGGCGCTCGCCCGCGCGTCCGTCCGCTATGGCGACCTGGCACTCCTCGGGGCTGCCGGCCGGGCCTACAGAGCTGTTGCCGACGGGCTCGTCATGCAGCTTTCGACGGGGCCGTGGGTCCGGCTCTACAGCTTCAACCGGCTCGTGGTCCTGAACGCGCAGCTCCAGACGGTCCTGTCGGTTGCGAACTACGCGGCGCTTGCGGATGACTCACGCGCAGCGGCGTTTGCGGTTCGGCTGCGCCGTGCCGCGACCGATCTGTTTCCGCGCTTCGACACGCGGTACTGGTCTCGCTACTCCCTCGGCCGCGAGTCACCGCTGCGCTATCACCTCTATGTCATCGACCTCTTGCGCAAGCTCGCCCTTCGCACCGGCGAGGCTTCCTGGACGCACCGCGCCGATCGTTTCGACCGCTACACCACCGAGCCGCCGCTTCTCGCACCCGGCTCTCCTGTCCGAACGCTCTATCCGATTCCAGCGGACGGCCATCGAGACGTCGCGCCCATCCGCTTCTGGCTCTCGAAGATGTCGAGCGTCACGCTGTCGGTGGCGGGCGACGAGCAGAGCTATCGGCTGACCGGCGGCTGGCACACGCTGATCTGGCGACCGGGGCGACAATCCCCGGGGACCTACACGCCCACGGTGCGGGCGGTCGATCTGGCCGAGAATCGGGGCAGCGCGGCCCTGCAGCCGGTCATGATCAGGCTCGACCGAGAGCCACCTGTCGTGCGGGCCAGCGTCGCCCGTCGAACGTTGACCTGGCGCTCCGTCGACGAGGGAACGCCCTGGCTCCGCCTGCGGGTGCGCCTCTGGCGGCCGGGCGTCTTCAAGCTCGTCCGGCTCGGGATTCACCCGCTTTCCGGCTCGCTCCGGCTTCCGCTACCGCGTGGCCGCTGGACGGCAAAGCTCGTCGCCTTCGACTCGAGCGGGAACCGGACGGCGGTGCCGTTGGGCGTCGTCCCGGCACCGTAGCGCGGGGCCGGCGCGCGCCTACAATCGGCGGCCGTGAGCGAGCTCACCGACGCGGTTGTCTCCTGGATCGCCGACTACGGCCTGTACGCCGTGTTCGTCCTGTCGTTCGTCGACGCTGTTCTCCCGGCCGCGAGCGAGGTCGTGATGGTGTACGCGGGTGCGGTCGCGGTCGGCGCGTTCCCCGGCCAGCACGTCACGTTCGCAGGGGACCCGATCGAGACGACGGCGTGGGCCTTCGTGGCGGTCGCGACGGCTGGAACGGTCGGCTACGTCCTCGGCTCGGTCCTCGGCTGGGCGATTGGCCTCTACGGCGGGCGGCCCTTCCTCGAGCGTCACGGGCGCTGGCTCCACATCACGCCGACCCGCCTCGATCGGGCACAAGGTTGGTTCGATCGGTATGGGAACGCAGCCGTCCTCGTCGCGCGCTGCCTGCCGGTCATCCGCTCGTTCATCTCGATCCCGGCCGGGGTCGCGGAGATGCCGCTGCCTCGCTACACCGTCCTGACGGCCCTCGGGAGCGCGCCGTGGTACTTCGGGCTCGCCGCCGGCGGGCTCGCGGCCGGCAAGGGGTGGGAGCGAGTGCACCACGCCTGGCGCTACGCCGACTACGCGATCGTCGCCGTCCTCGTTGCGGTCGTTCTTGCCGTCCTCGTGCGCGAGTGGCGCAAGCGCGTGCGCCGACGCGCCCTCGAGCGCTCGGCTTGACCGCCTCCAAGTAACAGACTGTCACTAGAAGACGCGCGGTAGGCCGGACGGCGTTGCCACCTCCTAGGGACCGCAGGGCGCGGCTTTCCGGGTCGCATCCAGCCGTCACTTCGGGCGCAGGCGCACGGGGTCAGCCCGGTACACTCGCCCACCGTGGGAATCCCGCTCGTCGACGTCAAGGCGCAGTACGAGCCGCTTCGCGCGGAGCTCATGGAGCGCATCGCCGAGGTGCTCGACTCCGGGCGCTTCATCCTGGGGCCGAACGTGCGCGCGTTCGAGGAGGAGGCCGCAGGCTTCTTGGGTGCGGCGAAGGCTATCGGGGTCGCCAACGGCACCGACGCGCTCGTTCTCGTCCTCGACGCGCTCGGCATCGGCCCCGGCGACGAGGTCATCTGTCCTGCGTTCACGTTCTACGCGACGGCCGAGGCGATCGTCCGAAGGGGCGCCACACCAGTCTTCTGCGAGATCGATCCCGCCACGTTGAACCTCGATCCCGTCGACGTCGCCGAGCGGGTTACCGAGCGGACGAAGGCGATCGTGGCCGTGCATCTCTTCGGGCGTCCCGCACCGTTGAACGAGCTGCCCGACAGGATTCCGGTCGTGGAGGACACGGCGCAGGCGGTCGGCGCGATGCTCGGGGGACGGCGCGTAGGGACGCTTGGAGCCGCGGGGACGTTCAGCTTCTTCCCGTCGAAGAACCTGTTCGCGCTCGGCGACGCCGGCCTCATCGCGACGAACGACTCCGACCTCGCGGAGCGAGTCCGGTTGCTGCGCTCTCACGGCTCGCGCGACAAGAAGGATTTCGAGCTCGTCGGCTACAACTCGCGGCTCGACGAGATCCAGGCCGCGGCGCTCCGCGTCTTTCTCCCCCGCCTCGACGGCTGGAACGGAGCGCGCCGCGCGGCGGCCGCACGCTATGCGGAGCTCGGCCTCGGCGAGGTCTGCGAGCTGCCCGAAGACGAGCCGGGGCACGTCTACCACAAGTACATCGTGCGAACGACCGAGCGCGACCGGCTCGTTTCCGCGCTCACGGAGGCCGGGATCGCCTCCGCGTCTTACTACGCACGGCCTCTGCACCTTCAGCCGGCGCTCGGCTACCTCGGCTACGGGGAGGGCGCGTTGCCCGAGACCGAGCGTGCGGGGGCCCAGACCGTCGCGCTTCCGATCTGGGCAGGGATCACCCGTGGAGAGCAGGAGCGCGTCGTCGAGACGATCCGGGCCGCGGCCGCGGTCGGAGTGTCGTCGTGACGCTGCTCAACCGCCACCGCGTGTGGCAGGCCGTGGTCGACGCGGGGTTCATCACCCTTGCGTGGTTCCTCGCCTTCCAGCTCCGTTTTGACGGGGCGGTGCCGCCCCACTATGAGCGGCTCTTCGAGAAGACGGTGCTCGTCGTCCTCGCGATCAAGCTGGCGGTCTTCGTGCTGGCCGGTCTCTACAACCACTGGTGGCGGTACGTCTCGGTTCGGGACATGTGGTCGGTGGTGCGCGGCGTCGCCATTGCGGCCCTGCTCGTCGCGTTCGCGGTCTATGCCTGGAGCCCCGTCGAAGGATTTCGACTTCCGCGCTCTATCGTCGTCCTCGACTCCCTGATCCTGCTCGCGCTCGTGGCCGGATCACGCCTCCTCGCGCGCACGCTGATCGAGCGCCCCGGGGCACGGGGTATCGTCGCGCGCGGCAGAGAAGCGATCATCGTCGGCGCCGGCGACGCCGGGCAGCTCATCATCCGGGAGATGCTCCGGAACCCGGAGCTCGGCTACACGCCGATCGGTCTCGTCGACGACGACGTCCGCAAGCGCAACATGCGCTTGCACGGCGTACGCGTTCTCGGACCGACCCGAGACCTTCGCCACCTGCTTCGCGGTAACACGCCCGACGAGGTGATCATCGCCCTTCCGTCAGCCGCCGGCGAGACGCGCCAGAGGATCGTGAACGTCTGCCGCGACGCCGGGATCCCGGTGAAAACGCTCCCGGCCGTGCACGAGCTGATCGCCGGCAACGTCAACCTGGCCCGACAGCTCCGTGAGGTCGAGGTCGAGGACGTGCTCGGGCGCGAGGCGATCGAGCTCGACGTCGCCGCGATCGCTTCGTACGTCAGCGGCGAGGCTGTGCTCGTCACCGGGGCGGGCGGCTCGATCGGCTCGGAGCTTTGTCGCCAGATCGCCGCGCTCGGGCCGAAGAGCCTCATCCTCGTCGAGAACGCCGAAAGCCCCCTCGTCGACATCCAGCGCGAGCTGACGCACGAGCGCGGCTTCTCGGCGGCCGTCACGATCCTCGCGGACGTCAAGGATCGAACGAAGATGCGCCACGTCTTCGACCGCTACACGCCGGGTGTCGTCTTCCACGCCTCCGCGTATAAGCACGTGCCGCTCACGGAGGCGAATCCTGTCGAAGCCATCCGGAACAACGTTCTCGCCACGAATGTCATCGCCGAGCTCGCGTCGGAGCACGGAACGAAGCGGTTCGTCCTCATCTCGACGGACAAGGCGGTCAACCCGAAGAACATCCTCGGACAGACGAAGGCCGTGTGCGAATGGATCGTCGCGGCCGCAGCCGCGCGCGAGCAGAACGGCACGCGGTTCATCTCCGTTCGGTTCGGCAACGTCCTCGGATCCTCCGGCAGCGTAATTCCGCTCTTCAAACGCCAGATCGCGCGTGGCGGTCCCGTCACCGTGACGCACCCGAACATGACGCGCTACTTCATGACCGTTCCCGAAGCCGTTCAGCTCATCATCGAGGCGGGGGCGATCGGCGAAAGCGGTGACGTCTTCGTGCTCGACATGGGGACGCCCGTCCGAATTCTCGACCTTGCGCACAACATGATCCGCCTCTCCGGGAAGGAGCCGGACGTCGACATCCCGGTCGAGTTCATCGGCGTCCGGCCCGGCGAAAAGCTCCACGAGGAGCTCTGGGGGAACGGCGAGGAGGCCGTCCCCACTTCGCATCCGAAGATCCTTCGGTGCGCGTCGCACCCGGTCCACGTCGCGTGGCTCGACGACGAGCTCTCGGAGCTCGAGCGCCTCGTCGAGGCGGGGGAGACGCTCGAGGTCGTGGGTAGGCTCGCCGACATGCTGCGCGAGCCACGTCGCGTGCGCGCGGAAGCCGCCGAGACCGTCTAGCGTCCGTTTCGTCGCGGTGTGGTGAAGGGGGCGGCGCGCCTCTGGACGCCGCCTCCCGGATGCGAAAGACTGCGGGGCGCTAATCGGGACAAAGGAGGACGCGTGTCCATTTCTGGCAATTGGGAACTGCGGCGCTTTACCCGCCGCGACGCGCTCGTTTTCGGGGGGGCCGCTGCGGCGGCGCTAGCGC
>JACCYG010000170.1 GCA_013696595.1 Actinomycetota bacterium
GCGCAGGCCGTTTTCCAGCAATACGTCGAGTAGGCGAGCCAAAACGAGCCGGCTCTTGTCTCGATCCATGCGGGAGGCGGCCCGTCGACGTCGAGCTTCGGCGGAGGCCCGTCGGGCCAGGTGGGAGGGCCCTCAATGGTTCCGGGCTCGCCGGTCCCGGGCTCGCGGGCGTCCGGAGGCTCGGGGGTGCTGCCGCAGCCGACCGCGACGACGACGAGCGCGAGGGCGAGAAAGAACCTCATTGCCCTCTTTGACGAGCCTAAGCGGCGGAAAGTTCCGCAGGCTCTGTGCGGCCGTCCATGATCCTCCACGCTGCGAGCTCGCCCGTCCTCAGGTTCAGTATCACGTAGGGGCGGTTCTCCCAGAGACCGATGTTCTCGACGTCCGTGCGCGACGGCCTGGGCGGGCTCGCGAGGTGGGAGTGGAAGACGGCAAGCTCGTAGCCCTCGTCCTCGAGGAACCATGCCTCCGGATCGACCTCGAGCTCGAACCGGTACGGGCTCTCCGCCGCGTTCCGTCCTGGGATGTAGCGCTCGGCGATGCCGCCGCGGAGCGCGATGAGACCGCAGGCCTCGTTCGGGCTCTCCGCCTCGGCGTGCTCGACGAGCGCCGAGCGCACCTCGGCCGGGATCACCACCAGAGGCGGTCTTCCATCGCGGCTTCCACCTCGTCATCCCTCCGAGTCCAGAAGTCGGCGGAGAGGTACTTCCAGCCGCCGTCGGCGAGGACGGCCACGACGGCGCCGTCGTCGAGCTCGGCGGCGAGCTGACGGGCCACGTGGATGACGGCCCCTGACGAGACGCCGGCGAAGATTCCTTCGCGCTCGAGCAGGAGCCGTAAGCCGCGGACGGAGTCCTCGTTCGTGACCAGGATCTTCCGGTCGAGCTTCGAGACGTCGAGGATCGGAGGGACGTAGCCGTCCTCGAGCGAGCGCAGTCCGTAGACGAGGTCGCCCTGGAGCGGCTCGGCGGCCGCGATCGTGACGTCCGGGAAGGACTCGCGCAGCCGGTCGCCCGCGCCCATGAGCGTGCCGCCCGTCCCGAGTCCCGCGACGAGCACGTCCACCCGGTCGAGCGCCTCGGCGATCTCCGTGCCGGTTCCCTCGTAGTGGGCGCGCGGGTTGGCGTCGTTCGCGTACTGGAACGGCATGAAGTAGCTCGGCTCGCGCTCGGCGAGCTCCAGGGCCATGCGCACGGCGCCGTTCGAGCCTTCGTGCGCGGGCGAGTAGACGAGCTTCGCGCCGTAGAGCTCGAGCAGGCGCACGCGCTCCTCGGTCGCGTTCTCGGGCATGACGCACGTGAGCGGGTAGCCCTTGAGCTTGGCGACCATCGCGAGCGAGATCCCCGTGTTCCCGCTCGTGGGCTCGAGGAGCTCGCGACCCGGCTCGAGCTCGCCGGAGGCTTCGGCCGCCTCGATCATCGCCTTCGCGACGCGGTCCTTGAGCGAGCCGGTGGGGTTCTGCCCTTCGAGCTTGGCGTAAAGACGCACGTTCTCGCTCGGAGCGAGACGGGGGAGCTCGACGAGCGGCGTCTTCCCGATCACGTCCAGAAGGGAGGGCGTCACGACACGCTCACCCCCGGCCATGGCGGGGAGGAGGATCACCGTCGATCTGTCGTGTACCGGCGTCTCGAGCCCCTGGAGCGTGCGAACGTCCTCGTTGTCGACGTAGACATTGACGAAGGGCGCGATCTCGGCCCCGTCGCTCTCGAGCAGCTGACGGCCGAGGGCTGGGAAGCGCTCCGAGAGATCCGAGAGGACCCCTGCGAGGGTCGAGCCCGAGGCCTCGACCTCCCGGGCTCCGCCGACCTCGCCTCTCAGGGTCGGCGGGATCCGGACCCTGCTCATGCGGTGACGTGCGTTCGCCCGCCCTGGCAGAAAGCGACGTAGTCGACGTAGTCGGTGATCGTCGGGCTCTCGCCGCAGACCGGGCAGTCGGGATCGCGGCGGAGCGAGATCTCCGTGAACGTCGTCTCGAGCGCATCGAAGAGCAGAAGCCGGCCGACCAGCGGCGAGCCGATCCCGAGCACGAGCTTGAGCGCTTCGTTCGCCTGCAGCGAGCCGACGACCCCGGGGAGGACGCCGAGGACGCCGCCCTCGGCGCAGCTCGGCGCGAGCTCGGGCGGAGGAGGCTCCGGGAAGAGGCAGCGGTAGCACGGTCCCTCGTTCGGCTTGAACACGGTCGTCTGGCCCTCGAAGCGGTAGATCGAGCCGTGGACGATCGGAATCTCGTGCCAGACGGAGGCGTCGTTCAGGAGGTAGCGCGTGGGGAAGTTGTCCGCACCGTCGACGAGGACGTCCCAGCCTTCGTCGAGGATCCGGTCGACGTTCTCCGAGGTCAGCCGCTCCTTGAACACCTTGACCGTCACGTCCGGGTTCAGGGCCTCGATCGTCCGTTTCGCCGATTCGGCCTTCGAATCGCCGAGGCGCTCGGTCGAGTGGACGATCTGGCGCTGGAGGTTCGTCTCGTCCACTGCGTCGTCGTCGACGATGCCGAGCGTCCCGACCCCGGCCGCGGCGAGATAGAGAGACGCCGGCGACCCGAGCCCGCCCGCGCCGATCAGGAGGATGCGGGCGTCGAGAAGCTTTTGCTGTCCTTCCTCGCCCACTTCCGGGATGAGGATATGCCGCGAGTAGCGGCGCCGCTGAGCGTCTCCGAGCGCGCGGGGGACGGCGACCGGGAGCCCGTTTCGCTTCCAGTCGGTGAAGCCGCCCGCGAGCGAGGCGACGTCCTCGTATCCGAGCTCCTCCAGGGTCTTGGCGGCGAACGCCGAGCGATTTCCGCCGGAGCAGTAGACGATGACGGGCTGCGACCGGTCGGGGACCGCGATCTCTATCTTCGACTCGAGAAAGCCGCGCGGGACGTGGACCGCGCCGGGGATATGACCCTCGTCCCACTCGTTCTGCTCGCGCACGTCGAGCAGGGCCGGGGGGTCTTCGTCGAGGCGCTCGCGCGCCGTGTGCGCGTCGATCTCCTCGATCTCGTCCCTGACCTGCTCCAGGAGCTCGCGGTAGGTGGCCATCGCTTCAAAGAGTATAGCGACCCGCGAGCCTTCGGGAATCAGGCGTAGCCGGGCCATTCCGCGCGCCTACACTCGGTGCGTGTCTGCGCGCGCACGGGTGATCGCGATCGTCTCTGCCGCCGCCGTGGCCGCGGCGGGCGTCGCCGTCGGGGGTGCGCTCGTCCAGGGGCGCTCGACGGGTGGGGAGGTCCACGGCCAGACGGCTACGACCACCGGCGACGAGGAGCGGGAGCCGCCTGCGCTCGAGCTCGCGCTCACCGACCGCGACGACCGCGAGGCGCGGGCACTTCGTACCGCCGAGCGCCTCTACGAGACCGGCCGGGTCGAGGAGGCGAAGGAGCGGTTCGACGCGCTTCTCGCGGCAAATCCGAACTCGACCGAAGCGGCCATCGGAGCTGCCGTCACGGCGTGGCCGAGCGGGACGGTCGAGCGTCTCGAAGCCCTCACTCGGGAGACACCGGAGAGCGCGGGCGCGCATCTCAATCTCGGCCTCGCGCTCGTCGCGGGCGGGGCGCTCGAGGAGGCTCGACGCGAGTGGCGCGAGGCGGAGCGCGTCGACCCAGACTCGCCCGCGGCGCTGCGAGCGGATGACCTTCTCCACCCCGGGATGCCGCCCGGCCGCCCGCAGTTCACCTTCGCCGCGAACCCGCCTCGAGGTTTCTCGGACCTCTCGTACGGACAGCAACTCGCCCTGCTCGAGAGACGGGCGGAAAGCGGCGGTGTTGAAGCCTGGCTCGTGTACGGGAGCATGCTCGAGCGGCGCGGACGAACGCTCAGCGCCCGTCGGGCGTACGACAGGGCTGCATCGCTCGCGCCGGAAAGCGTCGAAGCGCGAACGGCCGCAGCCGTGATCCGGTTCGACAAGGACGACCCTTCAACCGCGTTCTCCCGCCTGGGCCCGCTTGCAGCCGACCATCCGCGCGCAGCGATCGTCCGGTTCCACCTGGGTTTCGCGCTCTTGTGGCTTCCCGACGTCGCGGCCGCCCGCAAGCAGCTTCGGCTCGCGGTACAGGCCGAGCCGGGCAGCTTCTACGCACGCGAGTCGCGGCGCATCCTGGTCACTCTGGCAGACGTCGAATAGGACCTTCCGACCCGTAAAATGGGCCGATCGGCCCATGCGGTCATCCGGTATTCATGGCAAAGTCGCGCCTACGCCGAAGGAGATTTGAGACAAGGCGACTGTTGACGCCCCCGACCGGGGCCTCTACGGTCCAGGGAGGGAGTTCTCCGTGAAGGCCGTTGGGGTGAGTAGGGCTGAGGGGGCGGAAACGGTAACGCTTGACCACGAGGAGACGAGGGCGCTCGTTCACCGGGGGCAGGAAGCCGGCTTCCTGACGCACGCCGAGATCGCGCTCGCCCTCGACGAGCTCGGCCTCGAGCCACCGCAAGTCGACGAGTTCTACCAGGCGCTCGAGGAGCATCAGATCGAGGTCCTCGAGGCCGCGGCGCAGGAGGAGGAGCTCGACCTCTCTCCGTCCGAGCCCGATGTCTCGACGGACACGCTCCAACTCTTCCTCAAGGACATCGGCCGTGTGCCGCTTCTCACTGCTGCGCAGGAGGTCGAGCTGGCCAAGCGCATCGAGCGCGGCGACCGTACGGCCAAGTGCACGATGGTCGAGTCGAACCTCCGCCTCGTCGTCTCGATCGCCAAGAACTACCGCAACCAAGGCCTTCCCTTCCTCGATCTGATCCAGGAAGGCACGATCGGGCTCGTTCGCGCCGCGGAGAAGTTCGACCATCGAAGAGGCTTCAAGTTCTCCACCTACGCGACGTGGTGGATCCGCCAGGCGGTCGCCCGCGCGCTCGCCGACAAGGCGCGAACGATTCGCATGCCCGTCCACGTCGTCGAGAAGCTGAACAAGATCGCGCGTGCTGAGCGGCGGCTGCTGGCCGAGTACGGCCGCGAGCCGACGTCGGCCGAAGTCGCGTCCGAGCTCGAGTACGAGATCGAGGAGGTCAAGCAGATCAAGCGGAGCGCGCAGACGCCGGTCTCGCTCGAGAAGCCCGTCGGCGACGAGGAAGACTCCGAGTTCGGGCGCTTCATCGCCGACCTGACGACGAAGGCGCCGGATGAAGCGGCCGACACCGCGCTTCGGCAGGAGACGCTCCGCCGCGTCCTGGGCATGCTCTCCCACCGCGAGCGCCGCGTCCTCGAGCTGCGCTACGGGCTCGCCGGCGAGTCGCCCTGCACGCTCGACGAGGTGGGCCGCGCCTTCAACGTCACGCGCGAGCGCGTCCGCCAGATCGAGAACCAGAGCCTGAAGAAGCTCCAGGCGATGGCGGAGGCGCAGAAGCTCCGTATCGTCGCGGCCTAACGCCTAGACTCGCCGCATGCCTCGAGACGCGGCCGACCCTGCCTGGCT
>JACCYG010000201.1 GCA_013696595.1 Actinomycetota bacterium
TGCGCTCGGCCATCGCTCCCCAGACGATCGCGAGCGAGACCGCCGCGAAGACCACCTCGAACATGTAGCCGGCGGCCGCGGGCACCGCTGCGAACCAGCTGAACGGCTCGGCTCCGATCGCGAGCAGCGTGTCGGCGTCGGGTGCGAAGCCGCCGCCGCCGAAGAGGCCGTTGCCCCCGTCGCCGAATGCGATCCCGTAGCCGACGAGGTAGTAGACGAGCGAGCAGATGGTGAAGATGAGGACGTTCTTGGCTGCGATGTGGCCGACGTTCTTCATCCGTGTCAGCCCCGCCTCGAGGAAGGCGAAGCCGGCCTGCATGAACATCACGAGCACGGCCGCGAGGACGACCCAGATCGTGTTCGCCGCGATCACGAGCTCCGCCCGCCCCTACATTGGACGTGGCGCAACCGAGTCGGCGGCGATCGACCGACGCGGCGGGCCCGATGGCCGAGGCTATGAGGCTGTCTTCGCTTTCTTGCGCTTCTTCGGCTCGATCCTCGCGACGCCCGCCGTCGGCGCGAAAATCGTCGTTCGGCCGTCCGTCCACCGCACTCGGTAGCGCGGCGGGTCGTCGTGGACGACCTCCTCGACCTCGCCTTCACGGCCCGGTTGGCCCGCCCTCTCCGACTCGACGATGATCTTGTCTCCGACCTGAGCGGTCACGTCGTCCCACCTCCTAGGCAGATGTCGACGACCTGGGCGTCCGTAAGCCGGACCAGGTCGGCCGTCTTCATGCGAAGCGACTCCTCGTGCGAGCCCGCTTCCAGCACAACCGAGTCGCGCTCGGCGACGCGGCGGTCGACGAGTACCGGGTCATCGCCGCCGCCGCCAAGCGGCGGGACGGCGCCGAGGTCGAACTCCGGGTAGTCGCGCGCGAGGTCCTCCTCGCTCGAGAGATGGACCTTCTTCTTGCCGACGCCGAGAACCTCCCGCAGCTTCTTCACGTCGATGCGCTCAGAGGCAGGCACCACCGCGCGCACGTGACCGTCCGGAACGGTGAGCACGAGCGTTTTAGCCACCTTGTCCGGTGAGAGGCCGAGCGCCTGCGCCTCGTCGGCCGCCCGCTCGGTGTGCGCGTGCGGAAGCACGTCGTACGAGACGCCTGCGGCGTCAAGCACGCGCATGAAATCCGCGCTCACCATCGCTTCCTCGCTCTCATCTTACGTGGCCGGCGTTCGCCACATGCCCGCAAAGACGGGAGGGCGACTACTTCGACGAGGAGGCCTTGGGCCGGCCATGGAAATCCGCGGGAACTCGCGCGCTATTCTTCGAATCCTGAGAGAGGAGGACGGTGGCGAAGAAGAGAGACGGGATGAGCCCGGAGGAATGGGCTGAGTGGGAGGCCCGTTACGACCGAACGACGCGCTTGCTCGAGGAGCGACTCGCCTACCACGAGGCCAAGATCGCCGAGGAGAAGGACGCTCGCGAACGAGCCGAACGTCGAGCTCGTGAGCGGCGCGAGCGCTTTCGGCGACTCGTTCCGTTTCAGTAGGTCCCGACTCGATCAGCGCGCGGCCGCTCGCCCGTGCAGGCGGTACTCGGCCACCGAGAGTTGGCCGTTTAGGGCCGCCGCTTCGGTGTAGCCGAGGACTCCGTGCTCGCCGAGGTCCAGGCCTAGCTCTTCGATTTCCGGCTCGGCTCGGATGCCCCACGCGGTTTTCATTGCCCACAGGGTTCCGATGGATGCGGTGAACGTAAATGCTCCGACTACGACCAGGCCCAGCGCTTGCACGCCGAGCTGGCGCGGGTTGCCCGTGTAGAAGAGGCCTCCCTCGCCCACTCCCAGGTTCGCGGCAAGCGCTGGAACCGCGAAGAGGCCGGTGGCTAGCGTGCCCCACACTCCCGCCATTCCGTGCACGGCTACCGCGCCGATTGGGTCGTCGATTCGCAGGCGCTCTACGAAGCCCACGCCGACTACTGCGATGCAACCGGCTACGAAGCCGATTACGACCGCTGCCCACGGGGCTACGAAGCCGCTCGCCGCAGTTACCGCTACCAGGGCGGCTATGACGCCGTTCAGCATCATCGAGATGTCCGGGCGGCGCAGGACGACCCACGCGCACGCGATTCCGCCGACCGCGCCCGCGGCTGCGGCCAGGTTCGTCGTCAGCGCGACGTAGCCGAAATAGCCGA
>JACCYG010000295.1 GCA_013696595.1 Actinomycetota bacterium
GGCCAGCTCAGCCGTCACCTCGCGCACCGTCGCAAGGAACGGGGCGCGCACCGACGACCCTATTGAGCCGATGACCCAGCAACTTCGTGACTTAGTCAGCCGGTGCCGGAACGAGGGCGGAATCGACGCGGCCCGAAGCAAAAACGAGCGTATTTCCAGGGGATTGCGCCGAAAGCTACGTCGTTGACACGGACGGTTCGAACCGGAAGAATCAAGCCTGCTTGTAACAGGCGGGTGTTCGGGAAGGGAGCTTCGTGGCCGATCAGCTAGAGCGGCCTGATGAGGGCGTCGAACACGGCGGCGCTCCCCCGCACCTTCCCTCTCCGACGATCTGGCCGTTCGGTTTCGCGCTCGGTGTCGCGCTCGTCCTCGTCGGCCTGATCGTCAGCTGGCCGGTCGCTGCGATTGGTGCGGTCATCGCGGTCGTCTTCGGCTTCCTCTGGATTCGCGAGGCGACGCGCGAGGTGCGTGCCGCGCCGCCGCCCGAGCCTCCGCAAAAGCGTCCGGTCGTCGAGGAGCCCGAGGAGGAAGAGGAGATCCCGCGCTACCCGCGCTCGGTCTTCCTCGAGGGCGCGACGCTCGGGATCGGCGCGCTCATCGGCGGCGTCGTCACCGTTCCCGCTCTCGGCTTTGCAGTTCTGCCGGCCTTCGTCGGCCAGGAGTACGAGGACATCGACCTCGGCCCGCTCGAGAACTTCCCGGCCGGCCAGTTCGTCATCGCGAAGTTCCGCTCGAAGCAGGACGAGCCTGAGGACGTCTCGCGCCGCACGGCCTACATCCGCAACAACGGCATGACCCAAAAGGGAGAGCCGAGCTTCACGATCATCTCGAACCGGTGCGTCCACCTCGGCTGCCCGGTGCAGCCACAGGGGCTCGTCGAGGAAGCGAAGAAGGTCGACACGGAGAGCGGCACCGTCGAGCTCGCGCGGACCGATCCGTCGGGGTTCAGCTGCCCGTGCCACGGCGGCGCCTACAACATCGAAGGCGACCGGACCCAGGGCCCGCCTGTCCGCGCCCTCGACCGCTACGCGTACTCGATCAGGGAGGGTCGCCTCGTTCTTGGTGAGCCGTACAGCGTCGGCAAGGTCGAAGGGTCCGGAAAGGACGCCAAGATGAAGGCCTACGACATCGCCGACCCGGGCCAGCACGTCGACGGGCCCGAGCAGTTCTTCTACCCCTACGTGCCGTGAGGACGCGCTAGTGCCGAGAACGAAGTCCAAGCGCCGCGAGCAGATCGACGCGCTGATCCTGGCGCCCGTCGACTGGCTGGAGGAGCGCTCCGGCCTGATCGGAGGGCTCCGCTACTTCCTTTTCCGCAAGGTCCCTGCCGAGACCAACTGGTTCCACACGCTCGGCTCGGCGACCCTCACGGCGTTCCTCGTCCAGCTCGTGACCGGCGTGATCCTCGCGATGTACTACAGGCCGGATCCGGACACGGCCTACTCGTCGATCCAGCACATCACGAACGACCTGACGCTCGGCTGGCTCGTGCGCGGGATGCACCGTTGGGGCGCCAGTGTCTTCATCATCCTGCTCTTCCTGCACATGGGGCGCGTGTTCCTCTTCGGCGCCTACAAGTACCCGCGGGAGCTCAACTGGCTCATCGGCGTCCTGCTGCTCGTCCTCGGAATGGCGGAGGGATTCACGGGCTACCTCCTTCCCTGGGACCAGACGGCGTACTGGGCGACGGTCGTCGGAATCAACATCAACGCGACGGCCCCGATCGCGGGTCCCTTCATCGCAGACTTCCTCCGCGGAGGCACCGAGATCAACGCCGATACCCTCGCGCGCTTCTACTCGCTGCACATGCTCCTCATCCCGGGCGCGATCATGGCGCTGATCGGCCTTCACCTTTACCTCGTGATCCGGCTTGGGATCACGCCGCCCCCGTGGACCAAGGCGGCGGCAGGCTATGAGCCGACCGAGGACGGGCGCCCGGCGCGAACCGGCCTGGTCGAGCCGAGGGCGCGCGGCAACGGCGGCCCGAACGGGAGGCCGTGAGCCGTGTCGACCGAGGAACAGAAAGAGCAGTTCAAGCGGTACAAGGAAGACGTCGAGCGGCGCGGGAAGAGCTTCTACCCGCACGCGATGTTTCACGACACGGTCATGAGCTTCGTGGTCGTGTCGGTGATCGCGGCGCTCGCGGCGATCTGGCACTACACCTCGAGCGAGGAGCCGGCCGATGCCGGGCTCCTGGGCCCGCGCTACCACGAGGAGGCGGACCCGGGCACGACCTCCTTCCTCCCGCGGCCCGACTGGTACTTCTACTTCCTCTTCTATCTCCTTCGGATCTTCAAGTGGCCGGAATCGGTGTTCCTCGGCACGGTCGGCGTCCCGACCATCCTCCTGATTATCCTCCTCCTGGTTCCGTTCTTCGACCGGCGCCGGGAGCGAAGGCTGATTCGCCGCCCCGTCGCCGTCGTCGCGTCGCTCCTCGTGATCGCCTCGATGGGGATCCTCACGTACAAGGGCGCGACCGCGGAGGAGCCGAGCGCGATCGGAGCCGAGGCGCTCCTCGCAGCGAACGGCATCCCCGCCGAGGACGAGACCCTCGTCCAGGGTGCCGACCTCTTCGCCAAGGTCGGTTGTCTGAACTGTCATACGTACGCGAGCCAGGGCTCAGCCGGCCCAGGCCCCGAGCTCACGGAGGTCGGGAACAAGGGCCGCGGCGTCGACTACTGGAAGGACTGGATCCGGGATCCCTCGGCTCTCGGCGGCGAAGGGATGCCGGGGTTCCCGACGCTCGAAGACGCCCAGCTCGAGGCGCTCGGCGAATTCCTCGAGGCGTCCAAGGGCGGCGGATAAGGCCGCCGAGCATGCGCGCCTTCGCGGTGATCACCGGCGCCTCGGGCGCTCTCGCTGCGGCACGCCTTTTCGCAACCGTGCTGAAGCGGCGGTGCGGCGGATGAGCACCGCGACGGGCACGCTCTCGCCTG
>JACCYG010000310.1 GCA_013696595.1 Actinomycetota bacterium
GACGTCGACGTCGAGCATACGGTCGACGGGCGAGGCGGCGGCCGAGGCGCGCCAGGGCTCGGCGATCACGCGGTGCGCGAACCGGCCGTTCAGCCCGGCCCTGAGCCCGGCCGCGTACAGCTCGTCCCGCAGCTCCTCCGAGCAGTAGGTCATGCGCATGGCGTACCGCTCCGCGGCTGGCAGCGGCAGCGACAGTGCCAGTCGGCGTATCCGGGCCGGGTTGCTGCTCGGGGATTCCGGCTCCGGAAACCGGCCGGCGACCGCGGCGAGCCCGCGCCGGGCGAACAGCGGCACCGCCTCGAGCCGCTCCGCCAGGGTGTTCGAGACGTAGCGGTTGTAGCCGGCGAAGCTCTCGTCTCCCCCGTCGCCGTTCAGGGCGACGACGACGTCCTCGCGCGCGGCTCTGGCGACGTAGTAGCTCGGAATCGCCGAGGAGTCGCCGAAGGGGTCGCCGTAGTGCGTGATCAGCTTAGGGAGAATGGAAACCGCATCCGCGGTGACGACGTGCTCGGTGTGGTCGGTCCCGAACAGCTTCGCGACGCGCCGGGCGTGCGGCAGCTCGTTGAAGCGGTCCGAGTCGAAGCCGATCGAGAACGTCTTGACCGGCTGCGGCGACAGCTCGGCCATCGTCGCGACCACCGCGGCCGAGTCGACGCCCCCGGAGAGAAACGCGCCGAGCGGCCGCTCGCTCACGAGGCGCAGGCGCACAGCCTCCCGCAGGTGGCTCCGGATCCGCTCGCCGAGCTCCTCCTCGGAGCCCGCCTCCTTCCGCGCGAAGTCGAGGTGCCAGTACCGCTCGAGCCGCGAGGTGCCGTCCTCCCAGACGAGCGTCGAGGCGGGGGGCAGCTTCCTGACGCCCTCGATCGCCGAGAGCGGGTGGGGGACGTACAGGAACGCGAGGTAGGCGTCGATGGCCTGGACGTCCATGCGCCGCGGGATGCGACGGTCCTCGAGGAGCGCCGCGAGCTCCGACGCGAAGCTCAGTGCCCCGTCCCTCTCCCAGTAGAGGAGCGGCTTCTTGCCGACGCGGTCGCGCGCGAGGACGAGCCGCCTGTTGGCGGCGTCCCAGAGGGCGAACGCGAACATGCCGCGCAGGTCCTCCACCAGCCGGGGGCCGCGCTCCTCGTACAGGTGGGCGATCACCTCCGTGTCGGCCCCGGTGGCGAAGCGGTGGCCGCGCGCGCGCAGGCGTTCCCGCAGCTCCGCGAAGTTGTAGATCTCGCCGTTCGAGACGACCGCGACCGACCGGTCCTCGTTGTAGATGGGCTGGTCGCCCGCGGCTACGTCGATGATCGCGAGCCGGCGCACGCCGAGCGCGACGCCGGGCTCCAGGTGGAGGCCGCTCGAGTCCGGGCCGCGGTGGACGAGACGGTCGCGCATGCGCTCGACCGTCTCCCGCTCGACGGTGCCGCCCGGCGACGCCACCTGTCCGGCGATGCCGCACACGGCTCAGGCGCCCCGGTCGGCGAGTGCGGGCATGGGGACGCGGTCACCCACGGGCTCGTCGCCGGCGGCGGTCGCGGTGCCCCGCACGCCGACCTTCGGCTCCTCGATCGCCACCACGTTCGTGAAGCCCGCCTGCTCGAACCAGCCGACCACCTCCGCCTCGGAGTGGCGCGAGTCGTACTCGGGCGACAGGGCGTCGAACCAGGTCAGCTGCACCTCGGTGAGCGTTCGCGGGCGCACCGTCCGCTCACCCCAGGCGGAGCGCGGCTGCAGTCCCGGCAGGCGGCGCACGGCGCGGTAGGCGCCGAGGGCGGCGAGGGACGGATACGAGATCGCCTTCGACAGGCGCAGCAGCACGGGCTCCGGCAACCGCGTCACGCGCGCGGCGTCGAGCACCGTCTTCACGAAGCGGAATGGGTTGAACCGCTTGGCGTACACCCACACGTAGAGCGTCCCGCCGGGCTTCACGTGGCGGCTGAGCGAGCGGTGCGCGCCGGCGGCGTCCGGCGTGTGGTGGATCACCCCGCTGCACCAGACGAGGTCGAACGCTCGCCGGCGGAGCGGCAGGGCGAGGAGGTTCCCCTGCACGATGTGCACGTTCTCGAGGTGACGGCAGTGGGCGAACGCCTCGTCGACCGCGTCGTTGATGTCGATCCCGATCGCGGCCGTCGCGCCGTGCTCGCCGATGAGCCGCGTGAAGCTGCCCGAGCCGCACCCCGCGTCGAGCACCACGGCCCCGTTAACATCGTCCGCCGTCGCCCCCATGCAGTCCAAAAAGAACGCCCAGTCCTCCTCGCGCGTCCGGCCGAACAGCGTGTCGCTCTCGAACTTCCCCTCGTGATGGGCCCTCCACTCGAAGCCGAACGTGCGCGCGACGTTCTCGAGGTCCTCCATCGCCAGGTTCAGACGCGGAACGCCGCCCGCGATCGGGTACGACGAGTCGCACCCCGTGCAGTCGAGGGAGCCCGTCATGATCTCATCGCCCTCGCGGAGGCCGTACCTTCCCTCGAGCGGAGATGCGCACCACGGGCACGCCAAATGGTCGAGCAGCGCAGCCTTCATCGGGGGCTTGACCCTACCACGGGCCGATAGCGCCCCGGCCCCGCCGGGGACGGGCGTCGCGGGTCTCCGCCGCCTGAGGCTCCTCGTCGTCACGAACATGTGGCCGCGGCCCGGCCGGCCGTACGCCGGCGTCATGGTCGTGCGCCAGGTCGAGTCGCTGCCCCGTGTGGGTGTCGAACCGGACGTCGTCACGATCGACGGGACGCTCGGCTCGTACGCGCGCGCAGCC
>JACCYG010000316.1 GCA_013696595.1 Actinomycetota bacterium
GGCCAGCGGGAATCACCGACCACGTCTTCGGCGGGGAGCCGGCGGACACGGTCAACGCGCGGTTCGAGGGCCGGTAGATGGAAGAAGCGTTCCGGAATCCAGGCGTCGACTGGGCCGCCCTTGCGCCGGAGCTGATCCTCCTCGGCGCGTCGGCGGTCGTTCTCATCGGCGCGCTCTTCGTCCCACGCAGATGGCGTCGCGGGTTCTCGGCCCTCCTCTCCGCACTCGCGCTCGTCGGCGCGATCGTCGCGGCGGCGATCGTCTACGGCCTGGACGACGAGGGCCGCGCGATCATGGCCGACTCGATCCGACGGGACCGCCTCGCCGAGATCGGACAGATCCTCGTCGCAGGCGCCGGCCTCCTCGCCGTCGGTGTCTCGTACTGGGAGCGGCGTGCGCCGGGCGCCGTCGAGGAGAGCGAGAACGAGCGCGCGGGCGACTACTACGCGCTGCTCCTCGCGGCCGTGGCAGGAATGGCGTTCTTCGTGGCCGCGAACAACCTGATGACGCTCTTCCTCGGGCTCGAGTGGTTCTCGATCGCGCTCTACATCCTCACCGCGATCGGCGTCGAGCGCCTCGCGTCGCTCGAGGCAGGCCTCAAGTATCTGATCGTCGGCAGCTTCGGGTCAGCGATCCTCCTCTTCGGGAGCGCGCTCGTGTACGGCGCGACCGGGGCGCTCGAGTTCGGAGAGATCGCGCGAAACGCGGGCGACGCGGACAGTCTCTTCTACGTCGCCGGGCTCGCGATGATCCTCGTCGGGCTCGCGTTCAAGGTGTCGGCGGCGCCGTTCCACATGTGGACGCCGGACGTCTACCAGGGCGCGCCGACGCCCGTGACCGCGTTCATGTCGGCGGCGACGAAGGTGGCGGCGCTCATCCTCACGCTGCGCGTCCTCGTGACGGCCTTCCCCGACGTGAGCGACCTCTGGACGATCGCGCTCGCCGTGATCGCGGCGATCTCGCTCGCGTGGGGAAACCTGGCCGCGCTCGTCCAGACGGACGTCAAGCGCATGCTCGCGTACTCGAGCGTGTCGCATGCGGGCTTCCTCCTCATGCCGATTGCGGCCGGGAACGAGCGCGGAGGGTACGCGCTTCTCTACTACCTGATCGCATACGCGGCGATGAGTGTCGGCTCGTTCGCCATCGTGGCCGCGCGCGAACGTGAGCTCGCGCGGCCGGTGACGGTCTCGAATCTCGCCAACTTCTTCTGGGAGCGGCCGTTCCTCGGCGCCGCGATGACGGTTTTCATGTTCGGCTTCATCGGGCTCCCGCCGGCCGGCCTCTTCATCGGGAAGTTCTACGCCTTCACCGCCGCGTACGAACGCGGCTGGACGTGGCTCGTGATCGTCGGGGTCGTCGCGACCGTCGTCTCGATCTACTACTACCTCGGCGTCGTCATGGCCATGTGGATGCGGGCCCCCGAGCCCCGTGTCGTGCCCGCAGGGGGATCGCCGCCGCGGGACGCCGCCCTCTCGGCGACAGTCGTCGCGGCACTCGTCGTCACGGTCGGAAGCTTCGTCGCCGCGGATCCGTTGATCGATGCGATGCGTGACGCCGTCCAGTTCCTGGACTTCCCGTACTGATGGCCAAGGGAGTCGTCGTCCTGGGTGGCGGTGTCGCCGGCGAGAGCTTCGTCGCGGCGCTTCGACGTCACGACCCGGACGTTCCGCTCACGCTCGTGGAGCGGGAGCTCGTCGGCGGCGAGTGCTCCTACTGGGCCTGCATCCCGTCGAAGACGCTCCTGCGGCCGCTCGAGATCCTCTTCCACGCCCGCGTCGCGCCAGGGGCCAAGGAAGCGCTGGACGGAGCGGACATCGCGCAGATCTTCTGGTGGCGCGACCAGGTCGCCGGCCAGGATGACACGAGTCAGGCCGAGTGGGTCACGTCGAGGGGCGTCGAGCTCGTGCGGGGCGACGGAACGGTCACCGAGCCGGGCGTCGTCCGCGTTGGAGATCGCAATCTCGAGCATGACGCGCTTGTCGTCACGACGGGCTCCGTGCCGCTCGCCCCTCAGATCGCAGGCCTCGACAAGCTTGACTACTGGGGAAGCCGTGAGGCGACGACTGCGAGCGAGGTTCCGAAGGAGATTGCTGTCGTCGGCGGAGGCGCGGTCGGCTGCGAGCTCGCGCAGTTCTACGGGCGCCTCGGCTCTCACGTCACGCTCGTCCAGAGCGGCGAGCACCTCCTTCCGCGCGTCGAGCGCGAGGCGGGAGACGTCCTCGCCGACATCCTGCGTGAGGAAGGAGTCGACGTCCGGCTCAGTGCCAGGACGAGCAGCGTCGAGCGCGGGGGTTCGGGCTTCCGGCTCGAGATCGAGGACCAGGATCCGGTGCAGGCCAGCAACCTCCTCATCGCGACGGGGCGGAAGCCGCGCGTTGAAGGCTTCGGGTTCGAGGAGCTCGACCTCACGATCGGCAAGACCGGGATCGAGGTGGACGAGCGGCTGCAGGCGGGTGACGGCGTGTGGGCGGCCGGCGACGTCACCGGGGTCGCCCTCTT
>JACCYG010000337.1 GCA_013696595.1 Actinomycetota bacterium
ACCAGGGACTGAACGAGCCCGGCGTCGCGATCGTCGGGGGCGACACGAACGGGGCGGAGACCGTGTCGATCAGCGTGACGGCGGTCGGTGAGAGCAAGCGCGTCCCGGGTCGTGCCGGTGCGCGACCGGGCGACGCCCTCGTCGTCACGGGCCCGCTTGGCGGTTCCGCGGCCGGCCTGTACGCGCTCGAGCACGGGCTCGAGGGCTTCGACGACCTCATCGCCTTACACCTGCGCCCGCCCTACCGCCTCGATGCGGCGGGTGTGCTCGCCCCGCGCGCCCATGCGCTCATCGATCTCTCCGACGGGATCGCGTCGGACGCCGCTCGGGTTGCCGAGCGCTCGGGCTGTCGCCTCGTGATCGAGGTCGAGAGCCTCCCGCTCGCACCGCGGATCGACGAAGTTGCCGACGAGACGTTCTGGGCCAGGGGCGAGGACTACGAGCTCCTCGCCGCGCTCTCCCAGGCGGACGCCGAGGCCACGGGCTTCGCGATTGTCGGCCGCTGCGAGGAAGGCGCGGGGATCGAGCTTCGCCGCGGCGGTGAGCCGCTCGAGCTCGCCGGCTGGGAGCACTTCCGGGGCTAAGCGGCGGCGGCCTGCTCGCGCTGTGCGCGGCGGGCGTTCCAGCGAGTTGCCGCGCTCGCGCGGGCGAAGCTTCGCGTCGCGCGCTCGTCGACCGCGAGCGTGACGGGCCCGTGGACGATCAGGCCCTCGCGGGCGCGCTCCTTCAGAAGATCCGGGAAGAACTCCTCGGCGAGCCACTCCCGACCAGGTGCGACGGTGGCCCGGACCCTGATCCGGACGAGGGCCTCCGAAAGCTCTTCGACGTGCTCGATCCAGGGCCGCCTGATGAAGGTGGTCGGGTCCTCGGGAACCATCCACGCGACCTCCTCGATCAGATCCTCGCCGGCGCCCCGCTCGCTCACAAAGAGCTCGTAAGCCAGCTCTTTCACGCCCGCGGGAAGGACGCGGACGGCGACGATTTGCGAGTTGTGGATGTTGATGACCTCGCCGGTCACGGAGCGCATTCGCGTGCGCCGAAGCGACATGTCCTCGACGACGCCCTGGAGCTCGAAGTTCGTGACGGCGACGATCGTGTCGCCGACCGAGTACCAACGCTCCGCGAACATCGTGAGACCGGCGATCAGATCGGTGAGGACGCGCTGGGCCACGAAAACGCCGACGAGGACCGCGAACAATCCTCCGGCGATCGTAGCGAGGCGGTCGACGCCGCCGGCCACCTGGGCGACGGAGAGGATCAGCGCCACGGTGAAGGCGACGTAGCCGATCGTCGTCCGGACGATCGCCACCGACGTCTCGCGGCGCTTGATGTTCCCGATCTTGGCTCCGAGGTCGTCTTCGGTCTCCGGATGGCGCCCGTCGTGCCAGGTGAGAATGCGGCCCGCCACGAGCGCGGCGAACCGCGCGACGAGCCACGCCCCGGCGAAGAGCGCGACGGCGACGACGATTCGCCCCCATGGCGGGTAGAGCGGCGTCGAGTCGTTCAGGAAGTTGACGAGCGGGTCGAGCACGGAGCTCCCCAGGACGGGCGTGTCACGAACGTTCACGCAATTGACGGTACAGACAGCACTTCGGCTGTCACAAGGGCGACCCTTAGGTCGCAACCGCCTCTTAGCCTGGTCTTAACGTCTGCGCAACGAAGGCGGCGGATCTACGCGGCCTGGAGCCAGCGCTCCCAGACGCCTTCGTAGTGGCTCTTGGGACGGGCTCCAACGACGGTCTCCCGCGCCTCGCCGCCCTCGAAGAGGACGACCATCGGAATGGAGAGGACGTTGAAGCGCGACGCCGTTTCGGGGTTGTCGTCCACGTTCAGCTTCGTGAACTTCACGCGGTCGCCGTGCTGGGAGGCCATCTCGTCGAGGATGGGCGCGATAAGGCGGCAGGGGCCGCACCAGGGGGCCCAGAAGTCGACGACGACCGGTCGGTCGGACTGCAGGACTTCCTGCTCGAAGTTCGCGTCGGAGAGCTCGGTGATCTCGGTCAAGGGCCGGAATATACCCACGGTCACAGATGCCGGCGCGCCGCTGCCAGGCGCAGCGCGGGGACCTTCGTGATTGCCTCGAGCACGATGCCGCGCGTCATCTTCGAGCTCCCCGTCTCGCGATCCGTGAACGTGATCGGAACCTCGGCGACTCGGAAGCCCGCCCGCAGCGCCCGATACGTCGTCTCGATCTGGAATGCGTACCCCTTCGTATCGACGCCGTCGAGGTCGATCGTCTCGAGGACTTGCCGACGAAAGCACTTGAAGCCCGATGTGAGATCGCAGATCGGCACCCCGAGGACCAACCGAGCGTAGAGCGAGCCGCCGCGGCTGACCGCACGGCGAATCGGCCCCCAGTTACGCGTCCCGCCGCCAGCGACGTACCGCGACCCGATCACGAGGTCTGCGCCGCGAATGGCTGCCACGAGCCGGGGGACGTCGGCCGGTTCGTGGGAGAAGTCGCAGTCGATCTCGAGGACGAGCTCTGCCTCGCCGGCGAGCACGCGGCGGAACCCCGCCAGATAGGCCGGGCCGAGCCCTTCCTTGACCGGGCGATGAAGCACGTCCACCCAGTCGAGCCTGTTCGCAAGCCTGTCCGCGACCTCGCCTGTTCCGTCGGGGGAGGCGTCGTCGATGACGAGCACGGTTGCGTCGAGGCCGCTCGCGGCGATCACCTCGCCGAGCGCCGTCACCATCGGCTCGAGGTTCTCGTGCTCGTTGTACGTGGGGAGGCAGATGGCGACGCGCACCGCGCATATCATCGCCGGGGTGCCCGAGGCCCTGCCCCGCAACGCCGAGCTCGCGGAGAAGCTGGAGCTCCTCGCCGATCTGCTCGAGCTCGACGGCGCCGACAGCTTTCGCCTCTCCGCCTACCGCAAGGCTGCCGTCCGCATCCGCGAGTCGGCCGCTCCGGTCGCTCGCCTCGCGCTCGAGGGAAAGGCGACGGAGCTTCCCGGGATCGGCTCCACGATCGCGAACAAGATCGTCGAGCTGACCGAGACCGGCGATCTAAAGGCGCTCGCCAAGCTCCGGGCGCGCGTCCCCAGCGGCCTCGTCGACGTGATGCACGTGCAGGGTCTCGGGCCGAAGACGGCCCGGCGGCTCTGGGAGGAGCTCGGCGTGACGTCCGTCGACGAGCTGCGTGTCGCGGCGGAGGCTGAGCGGCTGCGCGGGCTCTCGGGTCTCGGCCCGAAGACCGAGGAGAAGGTCCTCGCGTCCCTTCGGAAGCCTGTCGCGGACGCCAGAACGGGCCGGACGCTGCTCGGGCGCGCGCTCCCCGTGCTTCGCGTGCTCGTCGAAGACGTGCGCGCGCATCCAGCGTGCGAGCGCGTCTCGGAGGCCGGAAGCGGGAGGCGGCGAGTCGAGACCGTCCGCGACCTCGACCTGATCGCGACCGCCAGCGACCCGGCCGCGCTGACGTCCCATTTCACCTCCCTTCCCCGCGTCGCGGACGTGATCGCGAAGGGCTCGACCAAGGCGACGATCACGTCCTACGACGGCTTCCGCTTCGACCTTCGCGTCGTCCCGCCCCAGAGCTACGGCAACCTGCTTCAGCACTTCACGGGCTCGAAGGCGCACAACGTCGCCCTGCGCGAGGACGCCGTCCGCCGCGGCCTCTCAGTGTCCGAGTACGGCGTGCAGGAGACCGGGACGGGCGAGCTCTTCCAGACCGTCGACGAGGAGGAGGTCTACGAGCGGCTCGGGTACGCGTGGATTCCGCCCGAGCTTCGGGAGAATCGGGGCGAGCTCGAGACGGCGCGTGTGGGTGAGCTTCCGCGGCTCGTCGAGCTCGGGGATATCGAGGGCGACCTGCACATGCACACCGACTGGTCAGACGGGAGAGGGACGCTGGTCGAGATGGCTCAGGCGGCGCAGGAGCTCGGTCGCCGTTACATCGCCATCTGCGACCACTCGAAGCGGCTTCGAGGCGACCTCCTTGTGCGCCAGACCGAGGAGATCGCGACCGTTCGCGAGCAGGTGGATGGAGTCGAGATCCTCGCGGGGATCGAGGTCGACATCCGCCGCGACGGCTCGCTCGACGTGGACGATGAGACGCTTGCCGCGCGCGACTGGGTGATGGCATCCGTCCACTCCGCCTTCGACCTGCCGCGCCCCGAGCTCACGAAGCGGATCTGCTCTGCGCTCGAGAATCCACACGTCGATTGCATCGGCCATCCGACCGGACGAAAGCTGAACAAACGCGCGCCCTATGACGTGGACTTCGAGGCTGTGGTCGACCGCGCGGTCGCGACCGGGACGTTCCTCGAGCTCAACTCGCAGCCGGACCG
>JACCYG010000377.1 GCA_013696595.1 Actinomycetota bacterium
CTCCACGCCCGGCAAGGCGATGCACGACACCTGTGTCTTCCGGTTTGTTGGGCTGGCCAGCCATACGGTCCTCCCTTCCCGCTCCGCGCGAAGGATAACCAGGGTCGCACGGACAGGGCCTGGTCAGGGGCGCGAGAAGCGCCAGGGCGGACGGACGCGCCTGCGAAGCCATGGGACGGCGAGGATCGAGAGCCCGAAGAGGATGAGGAGAGGCGCCGCGCCCGCGAGGACGACGAAGATCTTGCCGGCGACATTCGTGAACGCGCGCGCTCCGTCGGCCCAGGCGTCCACGATCCCCCAGCCGTCGCCGCGGCCCGCCGGAGCCGCGAGCCGCTCGCGGATCGATAGCGAGATGGTGGCGAAAGCTGTCTGGTCTTCGAGGAAGCGGAGCCGCCCGCGCACCTGCTCGAGCTCGAGCTGGGTCGCGTTCAGCTGCGACTGCACGGCGAGCGCGGCGGAAACCGTTCGTGCGCGCTCGAGGAGCTCGAGCAGCTGGCGCTCGACCGCCTCGAGGTGCCGCCCGCGTGCCTCCAGGTCGACGAACTCCTGCGAGACGTCCTGGCCGCTCTCCACCCGCACGTCGACGCGGCCAACAGCGCCGAGCGAAGACATCGAACGCGCATAGTTCCGCTGGGGCACGCGCACCTCGAGCGAGCCGCTCGTCGGCCGACCGCCCCGTTCCGCGGTGAGAGACGAGCTGACGACGAAGCCGCCGAGCCCGACGGCGATCGTGCGCGCCCGCGCGACCGCGTCTTCGAGGCTGTCCTTCCGCACCGAAAGCCCGAGCGAAGCCGTCTGCACGATCCGCGGGCCGATCGTGCCGAGCCGAGGCGAGGACACGGAGCCGACCACGCCACCACCACCATCGCCGCCGGCCTCGGAGCTTTCGCCCTTTTCGGCGGACGCCGGTACGGATTCGAGTTCGCTCGGTAGCACCTCGCCCGCTCCGCCGCCGCCCGCCTGGTCGCCCGAGCTGCACCCGACGAGTACGAGCGCGAGCAGGGCAAGCGCTGCGGCTAGGGCGGATCGTTTTCCGGTCGAACGCTTCACGTTGTTGCTTGGACTCAGCCTCGCCTGCGAAAGTTCCCGCCTCGTGGACGGGTACCGCTTCTCGACCGACTTGAGCGTCCGTTTTAGCGAGACCGACGCGCAGGGGATCGCGAACAACGCCGTCTACCTGAACTGGTTCGAGGTCGCCCGTGTCGCGTACCTCGGGCGCTTCCCGGGCGGGTACCGCGGGTTGATCGAATCGGGCGTCGAGGCGACGACGATCGAGACGTACGTTCGCTACCGGGCTCCGTGCCGTTTCGACGACCGGCTTCGGA
Organism: Actinomycetota bacterium; assembly: GCA_013696595.1. Taxonomy (GTDB): domain Bacteria; phylum Actinomycetota; class Thermoleophilia; order Gaiellales; family Gaiellaceae; genus JACCYG01. Next base: position 1,326 of record JACCYG010000377.1, read on the forward strand.
TTCACGCGCGGGTAAGCGACCTGCGCGGCGCGCGCTTCCGCTTCGAGTACGTCGTCGAGCGGGTCAGCGAGCCGGCCGCGACGGTCGCGGACGGATGGACGACGCACGCGTCCGTCGACGCGAGAACCCTCCGGCCGACGCGCACGCCCGGTTGGCTCGTCGAGGCGATCCGCGCCGCCGAAGATCCCGTGTAGGGGCCAGGCTTGCCCGGCCCGCGCGAACCACGTCGCTAGCCGCCGCCGGGGCCGGTCGTCGTGCCACTCGTCGGCGTCGTCGTTGTTACGCCCGTGGAGGTTGTCGTCTCGTCCCCGGGAGGCGGCGGCGCCGGGTCATCGCGCGGGATCGTCCCGACGCGAACGATCTTCGGCTCAGAGCGATAGCTCGTCCACCAGGTCTCCTCGTAGAGAATCTTGTCACCCTCGTAGACGACTCGGCGCACGCTGACCGCCCTGGAAGGCTCGCCCTCGTCGACGACAACGGTCTGGCCGACGAAGAGGGTGGGGTCCGGGACGCGTTCGACCTCCGGCGGACCGGTGTCCTTGAGCTCGCCGGTCTCGCTCTCGACGCGGCGGTTGGTCGGCGCGCCGAGCAGCATGATTGTGATGGCGCTGTCGCCCGCGATCGCTCTTACGACCATCCAGTTGTCCGTGTCGTTCATGAACTTCAGGTTCACGTCCGGATAGTTGACCGTAGCGTCGCGGCCGAGCGGGTAGCGGCTGATGTAGAGCGAGTGCGCGCTGCGCGCGGTGATCTTGACGCCCGCCTCCCACGCCGCGTTGAAGATCGTCGTCGCCACCTGCGAGACGCCACCGCCGATCTGGTCCTCGTACTCGCCTTCGATGATCGCGGGCGCAAGGAAGAAGCCGCGCTCGCCGGTCCGGGGACCGACCACGTCGTTGAACGAGAAGGTCTTTCCGGGAGCGAGCAGCGTCCCGTCGATGAAGGCGGCCGCTCGCTGGAGATTTCGGATGCGGTCGTAGGAGCCGGAGTAAGGCGTGGAGTAGCTCGAGAGTACGCGCGTCACCTCCAGCGCACGCGCCTTCTCGGTGGTCAGCGTGGGCTCAACCGTTCGGACGACGAGCTCGGCCTCGCGCGTCTCGGTCGAGAGCGCGCCTGCGAGGAGCGCGGCACCGCTCGCCTGGGCGTCGAGCGCGCGGCCCTGCGCGCTCGGGATGATGCGGATACGCCGGTCCTCCTCCACGCGGAACTGGGCAGCCTTTGCCTTCCGGTCGAGCGCGCGCGCGAGCTGCTTGAAGTACCGGTCGGCCTCGGGCCCGGCGATCCGAAGCTTGCTCCGACCACGGGCCGGGAGCTCGAGGAGCGTCGCGAGCTGCTCAGGCTGGACGAGCCAGTGGGCGTCCTTCCATCCGAAGCGAACCGGCGCGGAGAGCGCCGTCCTGGCCTGCTCGACCACCGGCGCGAGCTCCTCCGCCGTGACGGAGGGGTCGGCGACCTCGACCGGGAGCGGGACCGACCGGCGGTCGAACCCGGCGAGCGCATCGACGATCAGGCGCTTCGCCGCCGCCCGGTCGAGCGTTCGGCCCTCGCGCTCCGGAACCACGACCGGCGTGAGCTCCTGCAGGATGATCGCAGCGTTGCGGCCCGGCTGGTCGAGGGCGGCGGCCATCTTCTCCACCTCGTAGTCGAGGCGTGCGTCGAAGACATCCGTCTCCGGCTTCACGCTCGACCCGGCGAGCCGCAGCCAGGCGCGCTTGAGCCCGCGGAAGGGAAGCGGCCAGTTCCCCTGCGCTTGAGCCGAGTCGACCGCGCTCGCCCAGTCGACCCGGGTCTCGAGCTCCCGCGGGGTGAGCGACCAGCGCTCCCCCTTTGCAGTAAAGACGACGGGCACGGTCGCGAAGCGGCGCGCGCGCTTCGCGAGCGCGGTCTCGGCCTCTTCGGGAGTCTTGCCC
>JACCYG010000019.1 GCA_013696595.1 Actinomycetota bacterium
ACTTCGAGCACCTGACGTACCCGATCGAGATGGACAAGGACGACATCCGCACGGTCCAGGGCTTCTACGTCGACGCCGCCAAGCGCGCCCGGACCGCGGGCTTCGACATCGTCTACGTCTACGGCTCCCACTCGTATCTGCCGCAGCAGTTCCTGACGCCCTACTACAACAAGCGCACGGACGAGTACGGCGGCTCGGTCGAGAATCGCGCGCGCTTCTGGGTCGAGACGATCGAGCAGGTGAAGGAGGCGGTCGGCGACGACTGCGCGATCGCCGTTCGCATGTCGACCGACATGTTCATGGGCGAGGCCGGGACGCAGCTCGAGCGCGACTGCCTCCCGTTCGTCGAGATGGCGGACGAGCTCGTCGACGTCTGGGACATCAACGTCTCCGGGATCTCGGAGTGGGGCGAGGACGCGACCCCGTCGCGCTTCTACCCGTCCGGCCGTCTGCTCCCGTGGCAGAAGCGCGTGAAAGAGGTCTCGAAGAAGCCGGTGCTCGGCGTCGGCCGCTTCACGAGCCCCGACCTCATGGTCGAGGCGATCGAGTCGGGGTCGCTCGACATCATCGCAACCTGCCGCCCCTCGATCTCGGACCCGTTCCTCCCGAAGAAGATCGACGAGGGCCGCCTCGACGACATCCGCGAGTGCATCGGGTGCAACATCTGCATCTCCCGGTGGGAGATCGGCGGTCCGCCCCTGATCTGCACCCAGAACGCAACGGCGGGCGAGGAATACCGCCGCGGCTGGCATCCGGAGAAGTTCGACCCCGCCGAGAACGCGGACAACGATGTCCTCGTGGTCGGCTCGGGGCCTGCGGGGATGGAGTGCGCGATGATCCTCGGCAAGCGCGAGATGCGCCGCGTCCACCTCGTCGAGGCCCAGGACGACATGGGCGGGATCATGCGCTGGATCCCGCAGCTCCCCGGCCTCGGTGAATGGGCCCGCGTCGTCAACTACCGCAAGATCCAGATCGACAAGCTCAAGAACGTCGAGTTCATCCCGAACAAGGAGCTCTCGGCCGCGGACGTCCAGGAGTACGGCGCCGAGATCGTCGTGATCGCGACCGGCGGCTACTGGGCTCCCGACGGGCAAAACGGGGCGACGCACGACACGATTCCGGGCGCGGACGCCAGCCAACCCTGGCAGCTGACGCCGGAGCAGATCATGCGCGACGGCAAGGAGGTCCCCGGGGAGCGCGTCGTCATCATCGACAACGACGGCTACTACATGGGCGTCTCGCTCGCCGAGAAGCTCGCGTCCGAGGGCAAGAAGGTCACGATCGTTACGCATCTCGGACACATCGCGCCGTACATGCACTTCACGCTCGAGGCCCCGAACCAGCACCGCAAGCTGTACAAGCTCGGCGTCGAGATCGTGACGCTCCACATGCCGACCGAGATCGCGCAGGGCGGCGTGAAGGGTGTCCACGTCTTCGACGAGGACGAGCACGCGGTGGAATGGGCGGCTGACTCTGTCGTCCTCGTGACGCAGCGGCGCTCGAACGAGGCGCTCTACCGCGAGCTCAAGGACTCGACCGGGATCGACGGTCTCCGCGAGCAGGGAATCACCGGCTTCTACCGGATCGGCGACTGCGAGGCTCCGCGACTTACGGCCGACTGCATCTTCTCGGGCCATCGCCTCGCGCGAGAGATCGACTCCCCGAACCCGGTGATGCCGCTCCCGTTCAAGCGCGAGCGGAACGTGATCGAGAAGGGCGCGGCGCCGGAGCGGGAGCTGGCGGCCGTCTGAGAGTAATCTGCTGCCGGCGTCGCGGAGGGCGCGGCGCCGGCAGGGGATTCGCATGAAGATCGTCGTAGCCGTCAAGCAGATCGCCACCCTCGGCGACGAGGTCGAGTTCACCGACGACGAGCGCGCCGTCGATCCCGACTTCCTCGACTACGCGCTGAACGACTGGGATTCGTTCTCGACCGAGGAGGCGCTCCAGATCCGCGATCGGTCCGGCGAGGGCGAGGTGGTCGTCGTCTCGGTCGGGGACGAGGATGCGGAGGAGGCGATGCGGCGTTGCCTCGCGATGGGCGCCGACCGCGGGATCCGGATCTGGTCGGACGCGCTCGACGGCGCCGATCCGATTACCGTCGCGCGGGCGCTTGCGGAGGTGATTCGCCGCGAGGGACCGGACTTCGTGTTCGCGGGAGTCCAGTCGGCGGACTCCGTGCAGGCGGCCACGGGCGTCGCGCTCGCCGAGCTCCTCGGGCTTCCCCGCGTCGCCGTCGTCACCAAGATCGAGCTCGGCGACGGCAAGGCCGTCGTCGACCGCGAGCTCGAGGGCGGAATCGTCGACCGCACCGAGGTCGACGTGCCTGCGCTCTTCACGATCCAGACCGGGATCAACGAGCCGCGCTACGCGACGCTGCGCGCGATCAAGCAGGCCGAGCAGAAGGAGATCGAGGTCGTCGAGCCCTCCGACCTCGGCGAGCCCGCCTACCGGGTCAGACGCATGTACGTCCCGGAGAAGGGCGCGGGCGCAGAGATGCTGGATGGAAGCGCGGAGAACGTCGCACAGCGAATCGCGGAGATCGTCAAGGAGCGACTCAAATGAGCGTCCTCGTGATCACCGAACACATCCGTGGTGAGGTCCGCGACATCACGCGCGAGCTCGTGACGGCCGCGCAGGACCTTGACGGACCGGTCGCCGTCGCCGTGATCGCGAAGGATCCCTCCGCGCTCGCCGATGCGGTGAACGTTTCGGGCGTCGACGAGATCGTGAACGTGGCGGTCGAGCAAGAGGAGTTCGAGAACGACGTCTACGCGGGCGTCGTCGAGGCGCTCGCCAAAGAACGGGAGCCCGACGTGACGCTGACCGGCTTCACCGTGAACAGCATGGGTTTTGCGCCGGCGGTCGCGGCCCGTCTCGGCCTCGGCTTCGCGAGCGACGTCCTCTCGTTTCGCCAGGACGGCGATGGACTTGTCGCCGAACGATCGTTCTACGGCGCGAAGGTGAACGCGGAGGTCGAGTTCCCCGGCAAGGCCCAGGTCGTCCTCATGCTGCGCGCGACCTCCTGGGCCCCGGCCGAGGGAAGCGGGAACGCGACGGTCAGCGACTTCCAGGCGCCCCAGATCGAGTCCCGCGCGCGCCACCTCGAGTTCGTCGACGTCGAGCAGGGAGACGTGGACATCACGACCGCGGACTTTCTCCTGTCGGTTGGCCGCGGCATCGGCGAGAAGGAGAACCTTGCGCAATTCGAGGAGCTCGCGGAGAAGATGGGGGGCGTCCTGTCGGTCTCCCGTCCGATCGTCGACTCGGGCTGGGTTCCGAACGTGCGCCAGGTGGGCCAGTCCGGGAAGACGGTGAAGCCGAAGGTCTACCTCGCGCTCGGGATCTCGGGCGCGGTGCAGCACCTTGCGGGGATGAAGACGAGCGGCACGATCATCGCCGTCAACACGGACGCCGAGGCGCCGATCTTCAACGTCGCTCACTACGGCGCGGTCGCCGATCTCTTCGACGTCGCTGAGGAGCTCGAGAAGCTCTTCTAGTGGACGTCCTCTTCGCCGCCGACGAGACCCGCAAGACCTTCGCGAACCTGGGGCTATGGGAGAAAGGGCTCTGGTACGTCCTGATCCTCGTCTCCACCGGAATCTTCGCGTGGGGCATGTGGCGCCACGCCCGCAAGTACCTGCGCGGCCGGAGCGCATTCACGCTCGACCGGCCCGGGCGCCGCGTCCGGCGGGCGGTCACGACCACGCTCAGCCATTCCTGGATCCGTCGGCGGGATCCGGTCGCCGGCCTGGGCCACCTGCTCATCTTCTACGGCTTCGTCGTCCTCTTCATCGGGACGGCGATCCTCGCCTTCCAGGACGACTTCGCGAGGCCGATCCTCGGATTCGACTTCTGGCACGGATGGTTCTACCTCGGCTATTCGCTCTTTCTCGACCTCTTCGGCGTTGCGCTCGTCGTCGGGCTCGGCGTCATGGCCGTGAAGCGCGGCATCCTCAAGCCGTTTCGACTCGATTACTGGCGTCCGGACCGGGCCGAGGGTGAGTACGACCGCAAGCCGTATGTGATCGGCGACTGGACGTTCCTCGGCGTCCTCTTCTTCCTCGCGCTGACCGGGTTCCTCCTCGAGGGCTTTCGGATCGCCATTGCCAACCCGGACTTCGAGGTGTGGGCGCCGTTCGGCTGGCTGCTCGGCCAGATGTTCATCGCCGGCGGCCTCGAGGGTGGATCGGCCGAGAGCGCGCGCCTCGTTACCTGGTGGGTGCACGGCGTGGCGGCGCTCGGCTTCGTCGCCTCGATTCCCTTCACGAAGGCTGTGCACATGCTCGTGAGCCCGGCCGGGGTCGCGGTCCGGGACGACACGGCCGGCAAGGTGCTTGCGCCCATCCCGGCGGACGCGAAGCCGGAGGAGGTGGGGTACGGCACGATCGCCGATCTTTCGTGGAAGCATCTCGTCGATCTCGACGCCTGCACCAAGTGCGGCAAGTGCCACGAGGCGTGCCCCGCGACGAGCTCGGGCTACCCGCTCTCCCCGCGCGACCTCATTCTCGACCTCCGCGAGCAGGCCGAGGGAGCGATGGGGATCAGGAGCGCGTTGCACCTTCCGCCCCTCCACGAGGAGCGCGAGTCGATCCTCGGCGACCCGATCCGGCCCGAGACGCTCTGGTCGTGCATGCAGTGCATGGCCTGCGTCGAGATCTGCCCGGTCGGGATCGAGCACGTCCCGATCATCAACCAGATGCGGCGGCGCCTCGTGGAGCAGGGCGAGATGGACCCGCTCCTCCAGGGGACGCTGGAGACGATCTACACTTCCGGCAACTCGTTCGGCGAGCAGAAACGGAAACGCGGCCGCTGGACGCGCGACCTCGACTTCGAGGTGAAGGACATCCGCAAGGAGCCCGCCGAGCACCTCTGGTTCCTCGGCGACTACGCATCGTTCGACCCGCGGAACCAGCGCGTCACCCAGGCGCTCGCGCGCGTCCTCAACCATGCCGGCGTGGACTTCGGCATCCTCTACGACGCCGAGCGGAACGCCGGCTGCGACGTGCGCCGCGTCGGTGAGGAGGGCCTCTTCACTTCACTCGCCGAGGAGAACGTGAAAGCGATCTCGGCGTGTCACTTCGAGCGGATCTTCTCGTGGGACCCGCACAGCTTTCACACGCTTCGCAATGAGTATCCGCAGTTCGGCGGGACGTGGACGGTGCTGCACCACACGCAGCTTCTGCTCGAGCTCCTCGAGGCGGGTCGTCTCATGCCGAAGCCGCTCGGCTACACGGTCACCTACCACGACCCGTGCACGCTCGGCCGCTACAACGGGGTCTACGACGCGCCGCGCCAGGTGCTCGCTGCGCTCGGCCTCGAGTTGCGTGAGATGCCGCGGAACAGGGACAACTCGTTCTGCTGCGGCGCAGGCGGCGGGCGCATCTGGATGCAGGAGCTGAAGCGCGATGACACGCCGCGGCCGGCGGAGATGCGGATCGACGAGGCGACCTCGCTCGGGAAGCTGGACTACTTCGTGGTCGCTTGCCCCAAAGACGTCACGATGTACGAGGACGCGATCAAGACGTCAGGCCATCAGGGCGAGATCGAGCTGCGCGAGATCTCGGAGCTCGTGCTCGAGTCACTCGATCTCGACACCGTCGCCGTGGGAGCTGCGGCGGACGAGCGCGAGACGAATGGAAAGGAGCCGGTGTGAGCCAGGTAGCGACGAAGGAGACCGCGTTCTATCCGCGGCTCGAGGCGCTGACGGACGAGTGGATGGACCTCTTCGGCTACTGGGCGCCGACGGTCGTCACCGACACCCTCGAGGAATACCGCGCCGTCCGCGAGACAGCCGGCCTCATGGACTTCTCGATGCTGCGCAAGATCGATATCGACGGCGACGGAGCCCAGGAGCTCGTTAACTCGATCGTCGCGCGAAACGTCGCCCGCCTCGACGTCGGGAAAATCGCGTACGGCCCGCTCACCGACGAGAACGGGATGATGGTCGACGACTGCACGGTCATGGTGCGGGCGGCCGACCGCATCCGCTTCTGCGGCGCGAACAACCAGGACCAGGAGATCTTCCGCGAGCAGGCCCCAAGCGGCGTGACCGTGCGCGAGTTCACCGACGCGATGCCGCACCTCTGCCTCCAGGGCCCGAGGAGTCGCGAGATGCTGCAGCCGCTCGCGAATCAGGATCTCTCGAACGAAGCGTTTCCCTACTACACGTTTCGCGAGGACGTCGAGATCAGGGGGATCCCAGTCTTCATGACGCGCCTCGGCTACACGGCCGAGCTCGGCTACGAGGTCTGGGTCGAAGAGGCGCGCGCGCTCGATCTGTGGGACGCGCTCGTCGAGGCGACGGAGCCGCAGGGGATGAAGGTTGTCGGCATGGTCGCGCTCGACCTCTTCCGGATCGAGGGCGGCTTCATCATCGGCGGCGTCGAGTACGACCCAACCGTTTCTCCGTACGAGTGCGGCCTCGGCTGGGCGGTCGACCTCGACAAGGGAGACTTCCAGGGACGGGAGGCGCTCGCGCGCGCGAAGGAGGAGACGCAACTGCGGCTGACGAGCGTCACGCTCGAGTCCGGCGGCGACGAGGCGAGCGGAGCGCCGCTCGCCGTCGACGGGGACGAGGTGGGGGCCGTCACGCAGGCGGTCGAGTCGCCCTACCTGAACGGAAAGACCCTCGGCCTTGCGAAGGTGCAGAAGGACGTCAAGGCACCCGGAACCAGGGTGGAGGCGCAGGTCGGCGAGAACAGGGTTTCCGGGGAGATCGTCGACCACCCGGTCTACGACCCGAAACGGAAGCGCGCGAAGGAGAGCTGATGGAGAGCTGGGCGCCCGCGCAGCTGGAAGCCTTCGACCGAGACGGCTTCGCTATCGTCGAAGAAGGGCTCATTGACGACGCGACGATCGAGGTGCTGCGCGAGCGCTTCGAGCGGCTCTTCGCAGGCGACTACGAGACGGGGATCCAGCCCGACGAGGTGAACTGGGTCGCGGGCCGCGACCCCGAGGATCGCACACGCCAGATCTGCAACGGCTGGAAGGCGGACCCGGTGATCGCGGCGCAGGTTCTCTCCGAGCGCACCGGGCGGCTCGCGGCGGAGCTCATCGGCTGGGACGGCGTTCGCATCCTCCAGGACAACTGCATCTGGAAGCCGCCGGGAACGAAGTCGCTCGGCATGCATCAGGACGGGAGCTACCTCTCCTATCTGGATCCGCCCGAAATGATCACCTGCTGGATCGCGCTCGACGACACCTCCGCCGAGGCGGGGACGATCACGTTCGCGGCCGGCTCGCACCGCTGGCCGCGGTCGCCCGAGAACCGCGGCGAGTTCCATGCTCCGCCCGACTGGCTCGCGCCGCTCGAGCGCGCGAAGCCGGAGGACGAGGAGCTTCGCCTCGTCTCGGTCGTGGTGAAGGCGGGCGGCGCGTCCTTCCACCACCACAACGTCTGGCACGGCTCGGGCCCGAACACCGCGACCGTCCACCGGCGCGCAGTCATCTCGCACCTCATCCGCGCCGACGCACGGTTCGATCGTGAGCACGTCGACCCGGTGTATTCCCGCTATCGCCGCGTCGATGACCCGGCGATGGACGAGTCGTTCTTCCCGATCGTGTCGACGCGCGACGGCCGACGGAGTGCATGGCTGGATGCGCTCGCCTCGCCCGCGCTCGCGACCGGCTAGAGCAGACGAAGGGGGTAGAGCAGCCAGAGGGCTGCGATCAGAAGTAAAGCGGCGAGAAGCCCGACGACGAGCCACGATCCGCGCCGTTCGACCTTGCGCCTCGTCGGTCCCTGCACCTTGCGTTGGCCCGATTCCGGGCTAGACGCCCTGGGCGCTCTCGCGCTCGAGCGCCTCGTCGCGTTCGCCCTCGTCCTCGCCGTAGCCCTTGTCCTCCTGCTCCTCCTGAAGCTCGTCCGTGCCGGGCTCCCGCTCTTGCTCTTGCTCGCTCATGGCCGCTCGGTACCCGCGGCGAGGAGGCCCTGAACGTCGAG
>JACCYG010000028.1 GCA_013696595.1 Actinomycetota bacterium
TCCGACGAGATGCGCCGCCGGATCCGCGCCCTGCACGAGGAGAACCCCATGCCCGGGACGCGCGGGTGCCGACTCGGGCTCATGTGGCCGGAGATCTACGCGATGCAGGTGCAGGCGATCATCCGGGCGGCGCTCGCGGTGGAGGAGCGCACCGGCGACGCGCCGCTCGTCGAGATCATGCACCCGCTCGTCGGCTTCTCCGAGGAGCTTCGCCGCCTGCGGGAGCTCACGCTGGACACGGCGTCCGCCGAGCTCGAGCAGGCCGAGCGCGAGATCGACTACCTCGTAGGGACGATGATCGAGCTCCCTCGCGCGTGCCTGCGGGCGGACGAGATCGCGGGCGAGGCCGACTTCTTCTCCTTCGGGACGAACGACCTGACGCAGACGACGCTCGGGTTTTCGCGCGACGACGCCGAGGCGGGCTTCCTGACGCACTACCTCGAGGAAGACGTGCTGATGGACAATCCTTTCCAGACGCTCGACCAGAGCGGGGTGGGCGACCTGATGAAGCTGGGGATCGAGCGAGCGCGGACGGTGAAGCCGAAGTTGAAGCTCGGAATCTGTGGCGAGCACGGAGGCGACCCGAAGTCGGTCGCGTTCTGCGACGAGCTCGGGCTCGACTATGTGAGCTGCTCGCCTTATCGCGTACCGCTTGCGCGCCTGGCAGCCGCGCAGGCCACACTCGCTAAAACAGGTGTCAAGACAGTTGCAGTCGGCGGCTAGGCGTAGCCGCGCACGCGGGCGTACGCGATCGCGACGCTCGCGACGGCGACCGCTACGAGTCCGGCAACCGAGATGACATTGAGCCGGCTGTAGGCCGCGTGGCCGCGGCCGAAGCGCGTCAGGGCGAGGATCACCAGCGCACCTCCCGCGAGGCCGCCCAGATGGCCGCCGATTGAGATGTTCGGGATCGCAAAGCTGAGTGCAATGTTGAGGAGGACGACCATGAGCGCCGCGCCGCCGAAGACGTTGATCCCCCGGCGCTCGAGGATGAGACCCGCGCCGAGGATGCCGAAGACGGCTCCCGAGGCGCCGACCGTCGCATCCTCGGGTCGAATCAGGAGCGCACCGGCCGACCCGGCGAGGATCGAGATCCCATAGACGGCGAGGAAGCGGCCGCGCCCCAAGAGCTCCTCGAGCGGGCCCCCGAACCACCAGAGCATCAGCATGTTGAAGAGGAGGTGGATCGGCCCGGCGTGCAGGAACGCGGCGGTCACGAGGCGCCACCATTCTCCGTCCGCGACGGCCGGCCCGAAGAGCGCCCCATTCGTGAATGCGTCGCTCGCGAGTCCGCGGATGTCTCCCTGCGAGATCTGGACGAGGTAGACGGCGAGGTTCATAGCGATGAGCGCCTTGGTGACGATCGCTCCCGTGGCGAGGCCGACGCTCGTGCGGGCCCGCGTCGTCGCGCGCGCGACGCCGGTGGCCTGGCCCGAACACTCAGCGCACTTGATCCCGACCGACCCGAAGACCATGCATTCGGTGCAGATCGGGCGCTCGCAGCTCGAGCACGTGACCGCCGTCTCCGTCTTCGAGTGTCGGTAGCAGACCATCGTCTGCGTCTGCTCCCGCGAGGCCATCGCGCCCATCGTATCGGCGGGCTATAACGTCATGGCTCGTGCGCGTCAACGTCGCCTTCACGCCCGCTGAAGCGGCCGAAGCGCCCACCGGAATCGTCGTGGACGTGCTGAGGGCGACCTCGACGATCGTCCAGGCGCTCACGTCCGGCTACCGCCGTGTGCTCTCGTGCGCCGAAGTGGAGGAGGCGCGGGCCCTCCGCGAATCCGAGGGGGAGGGAGTGCTGGCCGGCGAGCGGCTCTGCGTCAAGGTCCCGGGCTTCGACTTCGGCAACTCGCCGCGCGAGTTCCTCTCGGCGAGTGGCGATACGCTCATCCTCTCGACGACGAACGGCACGCGCGCGCTCGTGACGGCGGCTTCACGCTGCGACCGCGTTCTCGCCGGGAGCCTCTTGAACCTCGAGGCCGTCGTCCGAGCTGCCCAGAAGGAGGGCGAGGACGTCGCGATCTTCTGCGCGGGCGTCGAAGGCGAGTTCGCGCTGGACGACGCCTACTGTGCGGGCCGGATCGTCGCGCTCTTGGACGGCGACTCCACGGACGCGGCCGATGCGGCCGTTCGGCTTGCCAATTCATTCCCGGACGCGGAGGCGGGGCTACGCGCGAGCCAGAGCGCGCGAAACCTCGAAGAGGCCGGCCTGGACGAAGACATCCGCTGGTGCGCCCGCGAGAGCGTGCTCGAGACTGTTCCGCGCTTCGTGGGGATGCGCGGTCACGCGGCCGAGATCGCCTAGGCAGACCCGCCCTAGTCCTACACTTCGACGGATGGCCGGGAGAGAGGACACCCCCGCAGCCGCCAAGACGGCCGCCTTCGTCTTGATGACGATCTTCGTCGCGTTGATCGTCGCGCCGATGGTCTTTGCGCTCGTCGCGCGCTAGCCCGACGCTTTCGTTTCCTCGCCGGCCGGCTCGTAGATGAGGATGGCAACGCCGTCACCAACGGTCTTCGAGTCCGTGAGCCGCAGCGCCTTCTTGTCGCGCGTCTCGCCGAAGAGGCGCTTGCCCGATCCGAGCACGACCGGGAAGACCATCAGGCGGACCTCGTCGACGAGGTCGTGCTCGACCAGCGTCTGCACGAGCTGCGCGCTGCCGTGGACGACGATGTCGCCGTCCTGCTCCTCCTTCAGCTTTGCGACTTCCTCAGGGACGTCGCCCTTCAGGACGGTCGAGTTCTTCCACTCGGGGTTCTCGAGGGTCGAGGAGACGACGTACTTGGGCATCGTGTTGAACTTGTCGGCGAACTCGCCTTCTCTGGACGGCCAGGCCGCAGCAAACCCCTCGTACGTCCGTCGTCCCAGCAGCAGCGCTTCGGCGTTGACGGTCTCGTCGAGCTTGAACTTGTCGCCCTCCTCGCCGCGCTCGATCTCGAAGGTCCAAGCTCCGTGCTTGAAGTCTTCGCTTCCGCCCGGATCCTCCATGACGCCGTCGAGCGAGACGAACTCCGTTACGACGATCCTTCCCACCTGATCCTCCTCTCGTTTTTCGTAGTGGTATCTTGACAAGGGAACATACGTTCGTGTAGAACATATGTTCCCATGATCGCCGCTCTTTCGATCCCCGGCTTTCCTCTCCGGGCGGCGCTGCGGTCCCGGCCAGAGCTCAGCGGCCGGCCCGTGGCGCTCGCATCTCCGACAGGGACACAGCCGGTGCTCGGATCGTGCAACGGCGAGGCCGAGCAGGCCGGGGTATATCCGGGGATGCGGATCTCCGAGGCGCTCGCCACCTGTCCCGAGCTCGCTCTCGTCGAGGAAGATCCGGCGGGAGCCGAAGAGGCGTGGGAGCGCGTGCTTCGCCGTCTCGAGGACGCGGGCTTCGCGGTCGAGTCGGCGGAGCCCGGCTGCGCCTACTTCGAGACGCGCGGGATCGAACGGCTGTCGGGCGGTCTTCGAGCCGCGCTCGGGCGGGCTCTTGCCGCCGTCGGGCCGGCATGGGAGCCGCGCATAGGCGCCGCCTCGCGGCGGTTCACGGCCCTCGCCGCGGCGAGCGTCGCGCCACCGCATCGCGCCGTCGTCGTCGATGACGATCAGAGCGCGCTCTTTCTCGAGCCGCTTCCGCTCGATCTCCTCTCGTTGACGCCGGACCGGCGACGTGAGCTCTCTGACCTCGGGATCAGGCGGCTCGGCGAGTTGGCGCGCCTCCCCGGCACGTCGGTCGCCGACCGGCTCGGCCCGGACGGGGAAGAGGCGTGGCGGATCGTGAGCGGTGCAGAGCATGGCCGTGTCGACCCGCGGCGGCCGCCTTCTGAGATCACGGAGGAGCTCGAGTTTCCCGAGGCGGTCGGAAATGAGATCACGCTCTCTCGGGCGCTCGCTGCGCTCCTCGAGCGGCTGCTCGTGCGGCCTGAGCGTGCCGGACGCATGCCTCGTCAGGTTGCTCTGTCGGCGCGGCTCGTCGGCGGGGGGTCGTGG
>JACCYG010000048.1 GCA_013696595.1 Actinomycetota bacterium
GATCGTCGCCGTCACGCGCGGGAAGGCTCGGGCCACAAGCCGTGAGCAGGTCGCGGCGGCGTGAGGATGGAAAGTTCGTTCGAGGTCCCTGCGTCGCCGGAGGTTGCGTGGGATCTTCTGATGGACGTTCCGCGCGTCATCCCCTGCATGCCGGGCGCGGAGCTCACCGACGTCGTGGACGACGAGACTTGGAAGGCGAGGATCAGCGTCAAGCTCGGTCCCATCGGCCTCGTGTTCGCCACGGACGTCAAGCGGGAGGAAGCCGACGTGGCCGCTCGTCGCGCGACGCTCTCGGCGCGCGCGCGCGAGCTGCGAGGCCGCGGGGGCGGGCAGGCCACGATCCAGTCCACGCTCGTGCCCGTCGACGGCGGCACCCGCGTCGAGCTCGTCACCGACCTGACGCTCTCCGGTGCAGTCGCCCAGTACGGGCGGGGGATGGTCGAAGACGTCTCGTCCCAGCTCGTCGGTAAATTCGCCGACTGCCTCAAGTCCGAGCTCTCGAGCGACCCCGGTGAGGAGGCTTCGCCCCGCCCTGTCGAGGCGGCGAAGCCAATCTCGGGCCTCTCGCTCGCTCTGGGCGCGCTCCGACGCGCCGTCGTCCGCTTCGTTCGAAGGAGGTAAGCCGTGAGACGCGTCGCAATCACTGTCAACGGCACGCGCAGAGAGGCCGAGGTCGAGCCGCGCGAGCTGCTCGTCTACTTCCTGCGTGAGCATCTCGGTCTGACCGGCACGAACGTCGGCTGCGATACGACGACGTGCGGCGCCTGCACCGTCCTCCTGGACGGCAAGTCCGTCAAGGCCTGCACGCTCCTCGCGGTCCAGGCGGACGAGCGCGAAGTGACGACGATCGAGGGTCTCGCGACGAACGGCGAGTTTCACCCGCTCCAGCGGGCCTTCCACGAGCACCACGGCCTTCAGTGCGGCTACTGCACGCCCGGGATGATCATGGCGGCTCTCAGCCTTCTGAAGGAGAACGACGAGTTGACCGAGGACGAGATCCGCGCCGGGCTCGAGGGGAACATGTGCCGCTGCACCGGCTACCAGAACATCGTGAAGGCGATCCAGTCGGCGGCCGGCGAGATGCTCCCGGCCGGCGCGTGAGAGGAGGCCGAAGATGACAGAGGCAGCCGAGGCCACCGAGCAGGGCCAGCGCTACGTCGGCGGCGGCGTCCTGCGCAAGGAGGACCCGGAGCTTCTGACCGGACAGGCGCGCTTCATCGACGACATCGTGCTTCCGGGGATGGTGTGGTTGAGCGTCGTTCGGAGCCCGTTCGCCCACGCGCGCATCACGAAGGTGGACGTGGCGCGTGCGCGGGAGCTTCCGGGCGTCGTCGCCGCCTTCAGCGGAGAGGATCTGCGCAGCGAATGGGCCGCGGGCCTTCCGTGCGCGTGGCCGATCGCGAACCGGAGCTTTCCGGAGCCCACGACGGAAGACCCGCGGATGCCGGACCACTTTCCTCTGACGACTGACAAGGCGCGCTATCCCGGCGACGCCGTCGCGGTGATCGTGGCGGAGACCCGCGCGGCCGCGAAGGACGCGATCGAGGCGGTCGACGTGGACTACGAGCCGCTCGATCCCGTCCTGGGGATCGAGGAAGCGCTCGGGGAGGACGCTCCCCTCGTCCACGACGATTTCGAGACGAACGAGGCCTACACGTGGAGCCTGGGAAGCCGTGACGACGTGGACCGCATCTTCTCGGAGGCGCCGGTGATCGTGAAGGAGCGGTACCTGCACCCGCGCCTGATCCCGAACGCGATCGAGCCGCGCGGCGTGGTCGTTCAGCCCGTCGCCTCGCAGGGCGAGTTCACGATGTGGTCGGCGACGCAGGTCCCGCACATCGCGAAGACGACGCTCAGCATGACGACCGGCATTCCGGAGACCAAGCTCCGCGTGATCGCCCCGGATGTCGGAGGCGGCTTCGGCTCGAAGCTCAACGTGTACGCCGAGGAGGCGATCTGCCTCGCGCTCGCGCGCAAGCTCGGCGTTCCGGTGAAGTGGAT
>JACCYG010000052.1 GCA_013696595.1 Actinomycetota bacterium
AGGTCCAGCAGCATCTCGGCAACGACCGCGTGCGCGCGGTTGCGATGGACTCGACGGACGGGCTCGCGCGCGGCGTGGACGTCGAGAACACCGGTGCGCCCATCAGCGTCCCCGTCGGCGATGCGACGCTCGGGCGCCTCTTCAACGTGCTCGGCGACGTGATCGACGAGAAGGGCGACGACGTGAAGGCGGAGGAGCGCTGGCCGATTCATCGCGATGCGCCGAGCTTCGAAGACCTCCAGCCGACGGTCGAGCTCTTCGAGACGGGCATTAAGGTGATCGATCTCCTCGCTCCCTACGTGAAGGGCGGCAAGGTCGGACTGTTCGGCGGCGCGGGAGTAGGGAAGACCGTGCTCATCCAGGAGCTCATACGGAGCATCGCGGAGGAGCACTCTGGCCTCTCGGTCTTCACGGGCGTCGGAGAGCGCACCCGCGAAGGCAACGACCTCTACCTCGAGATGACCGAGTCGGGTGTCATCGACAAGACGGCGCTCGTCTTCGGCCAGATGAACGAGCCGCCGGGCGCTCGCCTGCGAGTCGGTCTCTCGGGGCTCACCATGGCCGAGTACTTCCGCGAGCAGGGCCAGGACGTCCTGCTCTTCATCGACAACATCTTCCGCTTCGTGCAAGCGGGCTCCGAGGTTTCCGCGCTCCTCGGGCGCATGCCCTCGGCGTTCGGCTACCAGCCGACTCTCGCAACCGAGATGGGCCAGCTGCAGGAGCGGATCACATCCACTCGACGCGGATCGGTCACCTCGGTGCAGGCGATCTACGTCCCGGCCGACGACCTGACCGACCCCGCACCCGCGAACACGTTCGCCCACCTCGATGCCACGACCGTGCTGAACCGTGCGCTGACCGAGCAGGGGATCTATCCAGCCGTCGACCCTCTCGACTCGGTCTCGCGGATCATGCAGCCCGGCGTCGTCTCCGACGAGCATTACCGGACCGCGACCGGGGTCCAGGAGATCCTCCAGCGTTACAAGGAGCTGCAGGACATCATCGCGATCCTCGGCATGGAGGAGCTTTCGGACGAGGACAAGGTCGTAGTCCAGCGCGCCCGCAAGATCCAGCGGTTCCTCTCGCAGCCCTTCTTCGTCGCCGAGCAGTTCACGGGAACACCGGGCAAGTACGTCTCGCTCGAAGACACGATTCGCGGCTTCACCGAGATCCTCGAGGGCAAGCACGACGAGCTCCCGGAAGGCGCCTTCTACATGGTCGGAACGATCGACGAGGCGGTCGAGCGCGGTCGCGAGCTCGCCGGCCAGGAGGAGGACGAGCCCGAGGACGAGGCGGAGGGCGATGAGGAGCCGGCGGCCGAGACCGAGTCGGAGTCCGAATCAGAGGCCGAGCCTGAGCGCGAGCCCGAGCCGACGGCTGCCTAGCCTGGTCGTGCCCGAACGCGTTCAGGACGCTCGGTGAGCCGTGGCTGAGGGAAGCGTCAAGACATTCTCGCTCTCGCTCGTCACCCCGGAAGGCGCGGCCTTCCAGGGCGAGGCCGAACGGCTTATCGTCCCAGGGGCGGCCGGCGAGATCGGCGTGCTCGCGCGTCATGCGCCGCTCGTCGCGATGCTACGCGCAGGCGAGATCCGCATTCGCACGAGCGGGGAGTGGCAGACGTTCGCCGCCGGGCCCGGGTACTTCAAGGTGCAGCGCGACCGGGCGATCGTCCTCGTCGACGACGCCGTTCGCGCCGAAGACATCGACGTAGAGCAGGCCCGCCGCGAGGTGGAAGACGCGCGGACGCTTCTCGAGCGTGCCGAAGCGGGCGAGGAGGAAGTCGACCGCTGGATCGCCGAGCAACGCCTTCGTCACGCCGAGAACAAGATCGCCGTCGCCGGGCGCGGGTAGTCCCGTACGCGCGCGTACGGTGCGCGAGCCTTACGCGGTCGGCACAGAGGTTCCTTAGAGAATCGTTAACCACCACCTGCGCACTTGTGAAGCCCGGGACGGTGTCTGCTACGTTCCGGCCGCCTATGGGGGAGCACGCCCCGTCTGAGCGGCACTGCACGTTGTTAGGCTCCCGCTTCGGCGGGACTCTGTTTTTCGGGGAAGGAGACCAATGGAATTGAAGGCGTTCGCGCCGGGCATCTATCCGCGCTCTCAGGCGCTCGTGCAAGCGACGCGCGACCTCGAGCGGGGCCGAACGACGGAGCATGCCGTCGACGAGCAGTTCGAGCGGGATCTCCAGCAGTTCGTCGAAGCGCAGGAACAGGCCGGACTCGACCTCCTGGCGGACGGCCTGCTTCGCTGGCACGACATCTTCCGGCCGCTCGCAGATCGCGCGGAGGGCCTCGACGCGCGTCCGCTCACCCGGTTTCTCGACACGAACACGTTCTACCGAGCGGTGCTCGTCGAGGGAGAGCCGCACCTCGAGGACCCGCTGCCCGCGCCGAACCTCCCGTCCGGACGCTGGGTCGCGACCTTGCCCTCTCCGCTCGCCTTCTCGTTCGCGTCGGACCGCGCCGCCTCGGCAGACGCTCTCGCGCGGGACGTGCTCGCGCCGCAGATCGAGGCGTACGGGGCGGCAGGCTGCGCGCTCGTCGTGCTTTCGGAGCCGTTCCTCGCACGCGAAGGAGGCATCGAAGAGCTTCGCTCTGCCCTTTCCGGGCTTCCCGATTCGGTCCCCCTCGCGCTGCACCTCGTCTTCGCCGACGCGGGTGCAGTGATCGAGGACCTGGCGGATCTCCCGGTCGACGCGATCGGCGTCGATTTCTACTCGACGAGCGTCGACGCGATCCCCACCGGTTTTCCTAAGACGATCCTCGCGGGCGTCGTCGACGTCCGTAGCTCGGCGGTCGAGGGTGTTGCCGAGGTCGCGCGCTTCGCAGCCGCGCTCGCTGACCGCGAGCCGGCCGGCCTGTCGCTCGTCCCCAACGGTGACCTACAGTTCGTCCC
This sequence comes from Actinomycetota bacterium, assembly GCA_013696595.1. Taxonomy (GTDB): domain Bacteria; phylum Actinomycetota; class Thermoleophilia; order Gaiellales; family Gaiellaceae; genus JACCYG01. Next base: position 2,899 of record JACCYG010000052.1, read on the forward strand.
CGAGCCCATCGCGCGCCGGAAGCTTGGAGTGCTCGGCGACGCAAGAGCCCCTTTGCAGGAGGTCGCATGAGTGTCAAGTTCCTGACGAGAGAGATCGGATCGCTCGGCAAGCCGCCGTGGCGCGTGAAGAGCTTCGCGGGCCGTGCGCTCGACGAGGCCGACGTGGCCGACGCCGCCCGCTGGGGCGAGCGGCTCGAGGTCGACGGATACGAGCGGCTCGCCGAGCTGCTGCGGCGGGGTAGCTTCCAGCCCGCCGACCTGGAGGAGATCGACGACTGGGCGGCGCGTTACGGGCTCGCGCTGCTCGAGCGCGCCGGGCTCGACGTCGTCTACGACGGCGAACAGCGCCGAACCGAGATGTACGACCACGTCGCACGCCACGCGCGTGGATTCGAAGAGCGCGGCATCGTCCGGTCCTTCGACAACAAGTACTACTCGAAGGCTGCAGTGGTCGAGGGGCCCGCGGTCGACGATGCGTACGACGTGGAGGAGTTCCGCTTCGTCGTCGACCACACGGACCGGCGCGTGAAGGTCCCGTTGACCGGCGCCTACACGATGGTCGACTGGTCGTACGACGAGCACTACGCGCGCGACGGTGCGCTCGGCGCGTCAGCCGAGCGCCGCTATGAAGCACGCACGCGCTTCGTCGCCGACGTCGCCGAGCACGTGATCCGTCCGAACGTCGCAGGGCTCGTCGAGGCGGGTGCCGACTGGATTCAGATCGACGAACCGGCCGCTGCGACGAAGCCGGACGAGGTGCCGCTCGTCGTGCAGGGGTTCAACGCCTCTGTCGCCGGTATTCGCGCGACGAAGAGCATGCACATCTGCTTCTCCGACTACAGCGCGCTTTGGCCGCACGTTCTCGAGCTCGAGGACTGCTTCGAGCTCCAACTCGAGTTCGCGAACCGCGACTCGCGCGACCTCGGGACGAGCGACGAGGATCGGCCGGGCTATGCAGACACGCTCCGGCTCTTCAAGGAGCACGGCTACCCGAACGTCGGCCTGGGCGTGCTCGACATCCATTCCGACTTCATCGAGCCCGCAGAGCTCGTGAGGGACCGCATCCTGTACGCGGTCGACGTGCTCGAGGATCCGGAACGGGTCCAGGTCAACCCAGATTGCGGCCTGCGGACGCGCTCCTGGGACGTCGTGTACGAGAAGCTCTCGAACATGGTCGAAGGGACGCGGCTCGCGGAGGAGGTGCTGAACCGCGCGCACGCGGCGCCTGCGGGTCGCTAGAAGCGGCAAGGAACGCGCCGCTCTCCGGCGAAGCACGCGCCGCCCCCCGCGTTATCCTCCGCCCGTCGCCCGGGGGCGACTTTTCGTATGAAGACGACGTTGAAGAGAAGCGTCAGCCGCGGGTCGATGAACGGCGCGCCCGCCCTTCCCCCGAGCCCCCTGACGGCGGTCACGAGATATGGGCCGGCCGGCCGGAGCCGTGTCGGCCTGCTCGGAAGGATCCTGTTCTGGTTTCTCGTCACCCTCCTCGTCGCCGCCGGCGGGCTCGCGGGCGGCGTCTGGCTCTACTTCGAGCACAGCATCCACGAGACGCGCGCCCACACCGCCGAGGCAAAGGAGGCGCAGGCGATCCTGGACGTGGTGCCTCCGCCCGACCAGGCGGCGGTCGCGATGGTCCTCGGGTACGACTCCCGCCTGGGAGCAGACAAGGGGAACCCGCCGCGCTCTGACACCGTGCTGCTCGTCCGGGCCGATCCGCAGACGAAGGCGATCTCGCTCCTCTCGTTTCCCCGTGACCTCGTCGTCGAGATCCCCGCCTGCCGCAGCTTTCCGACGCGCGTGACGCGGATCAACGAGGCCTACACGGAATGCGGGACGAAAGGTGCGCTCCAGACGATCCGAAACCTGACCGGAATCCCGATCAACTACTTCATCACGGTCAACTTCCGCGGCTTCACGGACATCGTGAACGAGCTCGGAGGCGTCTACATCGACGTCGACCGCCGCTACTTCAACGACGTAACCGGGCCGGGCGGCTACGCGAAGATCGACCTTCACCCCGGCTACCAGCGTCTCAAGGGCGGCCCGGCACTCGACTACGTGCGCTACCGGCACACGGATTCCGATCTGTACCGGAACGCCCGGCAGCAGGAGTTCCTGAAGGCGGTGAAGCAGCAGGTCAGCGGCCTCTCGGCCGCCTGGAAGCTGCATGGGATCGTGAACGCGATCACCTCCAACGTCGAGGTCGGCGTGGGCGGGGGCGGGACGCTCGAGCCGGAAACCGTCCTGAGCTACGCGAAGCTCGCGTACGAGCTGCCGAGCGGGAACTTCCATCAGGTTCGGATCGAGGGGCTCGCGGAGGCGAATCTCGGCGGAGCGTCGGTGCTCACGGCCTCCGATTCCCAGGTCGACGAAGCCGTCGAGACGTTCATGAACCCGGACCCGCAAGCGGCTGAGAAAGCTGCCGCGGTGGCGACGGGCGGCAAGCCGAAGCCGACCGGCCGGAGCGGTCCGCCAGCCTCGAGTGTTACGGTCGAGGTCCTGAACGGAAACGGCGTCACGGGCGCGGCGGACGACGGTGCGTTTCTCCTCGCGCGACGCGGCTACCAGGCACTGAACGGCGGGGACGCCGACCGAAGCAATTACTTCAAGACGCAGGTCTTCTATGACCCGGCAAACGCGGACGGCAGCGCCGCCGCCGCGGACGTGGCCAAACTCTTCGGTGACGCCGACGTGGCCGAAGCACCGGCCGCGCAAACCCTCGAGACGACGCTCCGCGTGATCGTCGGCCAAACGTTCAAAGGCAGGCTCACACCGGGCCCGAAAGACGAGACGCCCGAGCACGAGCCGGCCGCGGTCGAGCGAGACTCGGGCGAGGCCGCACAGCGCGTCAAGCGCGCCCAACGCAGGGTCGACTTCCCCTTGCTCGTTCCGACGCTTCGCGAGGAGGCCTCCGATCTGAGCACCCTGGAGCCGATCCGGACCTACAAGCTGGCCGGGCACGACGCTGTCCGGCTCGTCTACAACGGACCGTTCGGGACGGACTACTGGGGCGTGCAGCAGACGAACTGGACGGATGCCCCGCCGCTCAACGGCCCGAGCCTAATCCGGAGGAGCGGCGGGCGCGAGTACAAGCTCTTCTTCAACGGCTCGCACCTGCACGTCGTCGCATTCGAGGAAAACGGTGGCGCTTACTGGGTCGTGAACAGCCTCCTCGACAAGCTCTCGAACGAGACGATGCTCGCTATCGCCCGGGGACTGAAGCCGATCAAGCGCTAGGCGCCTGCGCGAACGGGCAGGTTCGCCCCTCCAGATTGCACAACTACAATTCGACGATGCCGAAAGAGCCGATCGGAGTCGTCGGCGCGGGTTGGGTCGGTCTCGTGACCGCCGCCTGTTTCGCCGAGCTCGGGCACGACGTGGTTGTTCGCGACGTCGTTCCGGAGCGGATCGAAGCGCTCGAGGCCGGCCGGATTCCGATCCATGAGCCGGGGCTCGCGGAGCTCGTCGTGCGACAGCGCGAGCGGATGCGCTTCACCCTCGACCTCGGTGACGTCTTCGCGGAGGCGCGCCTGGCGTTCATCTGCGTGGGGACACCCTCCACCTATTCCGGAGACGCCGATCTGTCCGCCGTCCGGCGCGTGCTCGATGAGCTCCCCAGCTTCGACGAGCGCGCCATCCTCGTCATGAAGAGCACGGTGCCCGTGGGGACCGGTGGGAAGATCCGCGCGGAGCTCAATTCTCGCGGGCTCGCACATGTGGGCTACGTGGCGAATCCCGAGTTTCTCGCCGAGGGGACGGCCGTCGCCAATTTCCTCGCTCCGGATCGCATCGTGATCGGAAGCTTCGCCGAGGCTGACGGGGACGCCGTCGCTTCGCTCTATGAGCCGATTTCGGCGCCGATCGTCCGCGCCGACGTGGGCTCGGCCGAAATGATCAAGCTCGCGTCGAATGCGTTTCTGATGACCCGGATC
>JACCYG010000058.1 GCA_013696595.1 Actinomycetota bacterium
GCTCGGTGCGCTCATCGTGATCGGCGAGCCGGCCGACCTTGCGTTCCTCTTCTCCGGCGGCATGCGGCTCGACCTGCCGCTCCGCCCCCAGCTCGTCTACGAGCTCGCCAAGATGGACGGGGCGATCGTCGTGAACGGCGACCTGACGCGGCTCGTGTACGCGAACGTCCAGCTCATGCCCGATCCGACGATCGCGTCCGACGAGACCGGAACGCGCCACAGGACGGCCGAGCGCGTCGCCAAGCAGACGGGCGCGCTCGTCGTGTCCATCTCGCAGCAGCGCGAGACCGTCACGCTCTTCATCGGCGAGCTCCGCTACCAGCTCGGCGAGATCTCGGACGTTCTCGCGCGCACGAACCAGGCCCTCGCCACCCTGGAGACGTACCGGACGAGGCTCGACCAGGGCCTCACGCGCCTGACCGCGCTCGAGTTCCAGAGCGCCGTGATGCTCGACGACGTCCTCGTCGTCCTCCAGCGGGGAGAGATGACGACGCGCATGGCCGAGGAGATCGAGCGGAACTGCGTCGAGCTCGGGGAGGAGGGCCGCCTGATCCGGATGCAGCTCGAGGAGCTCATGGAGGACGTGCCGCGTGAGAAAGCGGCGGTGATCTTCGATTACGAGCTCTCCGGCGACCCCGCGAGCGCGTCCGCGATCCTCGAGCGCCTCGCCGGCCTTCCGTACGAGAAGCTGATCGAGTTCGAGGGGCTGGCCGAGCTCCTCGGGTATCCGCGAGACGCAAACCCGCTCGATTACACCGTCGCTCCCCGGGGCTACCGCGTGCTCGCGCATATCCCGCGGCTCCCGGACTCGGTGATCCGGCACGTCGTTCGCGACTTCGAATCGCTCGACGCCGTCATTCGCGCGAGTCACCGCGACCTCGAGGCGGTCTCGGGCGTTGGGTCGGTCCGCGCACGCGAGATCCGCGAGGGGCTCCGGCGTCTGCAGGAGCACAATCTCGTGGATCGCTACCTTCAGCTCTGATTCCTCGTGCCCCGGAGATGGGACACCGCGACGGAAAATTCCTGCTCTTTGCGGACGAGCGTGGTCTCCTGAGCACAAAAAACCCCTGGAAACACTCGCTTTTTCCACAGATTTCCGCTAGAGTGTAGGGATTGGAGCGTCCTCGGGCGCGTTTTTGTGCGCTCTGGAGAGAGGGAGGAAGTTTGTACAAAATCGGCGATAAGGTCGTCTACCCCCACCATGGCGCTGGGGTCGTGGCGAAGAAGGAGACCCGGAAGGTTCTCGGCCAGGAGCGCGAGTACCTGACGATCCAGATCCTGCACAACGACATGACCGTCAACGTCCCTTCGGAGAACGCCGAGCGCGTCGGCCTTCGGAAGGTGATCGACGAGGAGATGGTCGAGCGGGTGCTCGAAGTCCTCCACGGCGACGGAACGAAGATGCCGAAGAACTGGAATCGCCGCTTCAAGTACAACCGCGACAAGATGAAGACCGGGAACATCTTCGAGCTTGCGGAGGTCGTGCGGAACCTCTCTCTGCGTGACCAGGAGAAGGGCCTTTCGACGGGCGAGAAGCAGATGTTCGTGAAGGCCAAGAAGATCCTTGCGAGCGAGCTCATGTACGCGAAGGGCATGGACGAGGACGAGGCGGCAGCGTGGCTCGACGAGACGCTCGGCGGCGTTCGCGTCCGGGACGCCGTCGCGAGCTAGGGCCCAGGAGCGCGCGGGCCGGATATCTCCGGCCCCTCCATTGAGATGACCGGCGTTTGGGCGGTCTTGGTGGCGGCCGGCCGTGGAGAACGGTTCGGCGCGGATCGCCCGAAGGCGTTCGCCAAGCTCGGCGGGCGGCCGCTCCTGGCCGAACCGCTCGAGCGACTCGAGGCGTCCGAGTGGATCGAGGCCGTCGTGGTCGTGGCTCCTCCGGACTGGGAAGAGCCGGTGATCCTCCTCGCCGAAGAGCTCGGCGCGGGAAAGGTCACCGCGTGCGTGACCGGCGGGGACCGACGAGCTGACTCGGTCCGCCGGGGCCTCGCTGAGGTCCCGGAGGACGCAGCCGTCGTGCTTGTCCACGACGCGGCTCGCCCGCTCCTTCCCGCGGAGGTCGTCGAACGAGTTGTGGCCGCGCTCGGGGACGGATGGGACGGCGCCGTGCCGGCTCTTCCCGTCCCGGATACCCTCAAGCGCGCCGGGACTGATGGAGCCGTGACGGAGACGGTCGAGCGGGAGAACCTGTACGCGGCGCAGACACCCCAGGCCTTCGTCGGCTCGAAGCTGCGGGAGGCGATGGCCGACGAGCGAGCGAATGCGAGTGACTGCGCGGGGGTCGTCGAGGCGGCCGGCGGACGGGTCTGCGTGGTCGAAGGAGATCGGCGGCTCGTCAAGGTGACAACCGCGGCCGACCTCGAGCTCGTCGAGCTCCTGCTCAGCGGAGACAGGTGAGCCCTGCAGTCCTCATCACGGGCGGGATCGGCGCCGGGAAGACGTCGCTCGCGCTCGAGCTCGGAGAGGTTCTGGCCGAGCGCGGACTGCCGACTGCACTCATCGACCTCGACTGGCTCGGCTGGCTCTGCGGTGCCCCCGCCGACCGTTCTTTCGAGGAGTTGATCGCGAGAAATCTCGAGGCGGTCTGGCCGAACTTCGAGGCGGCGGGTGCGACGCACTTCGTCCTCACCAGGGCCGTCCTCGGGCCGGCCGAGCTGGACGCGTTACGCTGGGCGGTGCCGAGCGAAGAACTCGCGACCGTCCGCGTCGCGGCTTCTCCGGAGCTCGTGGAGGAACGCCTGCGCAGGCGGGACACCGGCGCAGAGCTCGAGCACCACCTCGCCGAGGCGAAGATGAGCGCCGAGCAGGCGGAGTCACTCGGCGCGGAAGATTTCCACGTCGAGAACGACACCCGGCCGATCCGGGAGGTCGCAGCAGAGGTCCTCGAAAGGCTTGGATGGCGCGTGTGAGCAACCTGCGGGTCGGCATCGGCTTCGACGCGCACGCCCTGACCGACGAGGCTCCGCTCGTCCTCGCAGGCGTCGACTTCCCAGGCGAGCGCGGCCTTGCCGGCCACTCCGACGGCGACGTCATCTCGCACGCGTTGATCGACGCCCTGCTCGGAGCGGCCGGGCTCGGCGACATCGGCGAGCTCTTCCCGTCCGGCGATCCCGAGTGGCGCGACGCCTCCTCGATCCGCCTCCTCCAGCGGGCCTACGAGGTCGTGAAAAAGGCGGGCTTCGAGCTCGTGAACGCCGACTGCGTCCTCGTCGGCGAGGAACCGCGAATCGGCCCGATGCGAAAGGCGATGGGCGCGCGCCTCGCCGGCGCGCTGGGCGTGCGGCCCGACCAGGTCTCCGTCCGTGCGACGACGACGGACGGCCTCGGATTCATCGGGAGGGGCGAAGGCCTCGCCGCGCAGGCAGTCGCTCTACTGGCGCGGATTTAAGACCGCCGTAACCCCCGGCTGCTAA
>JACCYG010000062.1 GCA_013696595.1 Actinomycetota bacterium
GTCGGACGGCGAGTACCGCTGCCGCGCCGTCGTCTTCGCGCTCGGCGTCACGGATCCATGGAAGTCCGACATCCCGGGAGTAGAGAACGTCCCGCACTACGTGGAGACGCGCGCGCCGCGCGAGTACGCGGGCAAGCGGGTGATCGTGATCGGCAAGCGGAACTCCGCGTTCGAGATCGCGGACGGATTGCTCCCCTGGGCCCGCCAGATCCTGCTCGTCTCTCCGCGACCCGTGCAGACCTCGGTGCTCGCGCTCTCGACCGTGCGCGTCCGCTACATGCAGCCGCTCGAGGACCATCAGCTCGGCGGCGGAACGTTCGCGCTCGACGCAGCGATCGAGCACGTCGAGCAGACAGCCGACGGCTTTCGCATCCACGCGCGCGGGACGACGCGCGAGGGGGAGATAACGATCGAAGCCGATGAGGCGATCGCTGCGACCGGCTTTCGGACGCCGTTGCAGGATCTGCCTGCCCTCGGTGTGGAAACGGTCGGGCAGGGACGGATTCCCGCACTGACGCCGTTCTGGGAGGCCGTGGGCGCCCCCGGGATCTACTTCGCCGGCAACGCGACGCAGGGCGCAGCCGGCTTGCGCAAGCACGGCGTCGCCTCGACCTCCGCCGCCGTGCACGGGTTCCGCTACAACGCGCGCGTCCTCGCGCGCCACCTCGCGGAAACGCGCTTCGGCGCCAAACCCAAGCGCACGCCGGTTTCGCGCGACGAGGTCGTCCCACACCTCTTGACTGAGCTTGCGCATGCGCCCGAGCTCTGGACGCAGAAGGGCTACCTCGCACGTGTCGTCTCGTTCGATGCAGACGGAGGTGCGGCCGACGAAGGCATCCAGCCGCTCGCGCACTTCGTCGACTCGGGCGGCCCGGACGCGGTCGCGGCCACCGTGGAGATGAACCCGGAGGCCGAGATCTATCCCGTCGTCTATGTCCGCGGCGCCGGCGAGATCACGGAGCGCGTACTTCTCGGCGATCCCCTGCATGCGTTCGAGAGCGAGGAGCACCGGCGCGAGCTGGCGGAGGCGCTCGCCGGGCCATGAAGCGCACCCGGACCGGCGCGACCCTGGCCTGGACCGTCGCCGTCGCGCTTCCCCTTCTCGGTCTCTGGCTTCTCCTCGCCCGGCCGAGCCTCGACGTCGAATGGGAGCACCACCCTGCGCATTTCTGGCTCGTGCTCGCAGTCGCGCTTACGAATGTCACACTCGGCGTTGTGACGAGCGACGCGGCGCGACAGCGCGCCGATGCGCGGCTCTTCCTCGTTTCGCTCGCGTTCCTCTCGAGTGCGGGCTTTCTCGCGCTGCACGCGCTCGCCACGCCCGGCGTCCTCCTCGACGCGCCCAACACAGGCTTCGTCGTTGCGACCCCGATCGGGCTTCTGCTTGCAGCCGTCTTCGCCGCAGCCTCGTCGATCGAGCTTTCGCGCGGGCGCTCAGCGGCACTCGTGCGCAAGAGCCGGCTCGTGGTGGCTGCGCTCCTCGCCCTGATGGCCGGCTGGGCGGCGTTGTCTCTCGCGTCCGTCCCTCCACTCGACGAGCCGCTCCCCGCGGAGAAGGCCGACGGCTGGCTCCTCGGCTTCGCGGCTCCCGGAATGGCGCTCTATGCCTTCGCTGCCGTGCGCTACTGGCTCTTCTATCGACGCCGGCCCGCGCGCATGCTTCTCGGCGTCCTCACGGCGTTCGCGCTGCTCGCAGAAGCGATGTTCGCGATCGCCGTGGCACGCAACTGGCACGCGACCTGGTGGGAATGGCACCTCCTCATGCTGGCCGCGTTCGGCCTCGTGGCCGTGAACGCGCGCCGCGAATGGAGGGAAGAGCGGTGGTCCGACCTCTACCTGCCCGGCGGGGAGCTAGAGGTGAGCGTTCTGTTCGCCGACCTCCAGGGCTTCACGTCGTTCTCCGAGTCGCGAAGCACGGCCGAGGTCACGGAAGTCGTGGACACATACGTGCGGAAGGCCCTGCCGTTCGTGCAGCGGGAGAACGGCGAGGCCGACAAGCTGATCGGCGATGCGCTCATGGTCACGTTCAACACGCACGGCGACCAGCCCGATCACGCCCTACGGGCTGTTCGGGCCGGACTCGCGATTCAGCGCGGCGCAGCCGAGGTCACGGCTGAACATCCAGACTGGCCGCCCCTCCGCGTCGGCGTCAACTCGGGCGTGGTCCACCTCGGCGTCGTGGGCGGGGAAGGGAAGCGTGAGTTCGCCGCGCTCGGGGACGCGATCAACCTTGCCTCGCGGCTCGAGGGCAAGGCCCGGCCGGGACAGGTCGTCGTCGGCCCCGACACGTACCGCGTACTTCCGGACGGGACGGAGGTGGAGCCGCTCGGAAGCGTCCAGGTGAAGGGAAAGGAAGCGCCGGTCGACGCGTACGTCGTGGTCGCTCTACCGTCGGGCAGCGGTGGCCGCGACGAGGCTCTGGAGAGCTAGCGCGACGAAGGCGAGCAGGAGCGCGGCCCGCGCGACCCCGGGGAAGCCCTCGCCGAATGTGACCGGCGACCGCGCGGCCGCCCCGACGACGAACGCGAAGACGAGCAGAGCGGCAAGACCGGCCTCGATCCGGCGGCCGAGCCCGAAGGTTCCGCCGTTGACGGTGTCGACGAGACGAGCGAAGGCGACGAGGCCGGTGGCGGTGCTCACCGGGACGCCGAGGACGAAGAGGTGGAACGCGGTCGACGCGGAGCCCCAAGCCTCGGCTCCCGCGGTCGCGAGCAGAAGCGCAGCAGTGGCGGCGAGCATCGTCCCGGCAGACGCGGACCGCATGCGTGTTCCTTCGCGATCGTGGGCCGATCTCCTGCGCTACGCTCGCTGCTTCGATCGGCAAAAGGAGGACGGATGGCGAATCTCTCGGTTACGTGGCTCGGGCACGCGGCCTTTCGCGTCAACACCGCGGCCGGCAAGCGGATCTACGTCGATCCCTGGCTCTCGAACCCGAAATGCCCGGAGAGCGAAAAGGAGCCCGAGCGCGTTGACCTGATCGCTCTCACCCACGGCCACAACGACCACGTCGGCGAGACCGTCCAGCTCGCGGAGAAATTCAGCTGCCCCGTCGTCGCGATGATCGAGCTACGGGATTGGCTCTCGACCCAGGGGTTGTCCCAGGACGACGACCAGGCGCCGAACAAGGGCGGAACCGTCGAGATCGACGGCGTCACGATCACGCTGACGGATGCGAAGCATTCATCGAGCACTTTCGAGGACGGCCGGCTCGTCTATCTCGGTGAGCCGACCGGCCTCGTGATCGGGGTCGACGGCACGCGGCTCTACTTCGCCGGTGACACGTGCGTCTTCGGGGATATGCAGCTGATCGGGCGCATCTACGAGCCGGACGTCGCGATCCTGCCGATCGGCGGGCACTTCACGATGGATCCGCGCGAGGCCGCCGTCGCGCTCGAGCTGCTCGGAGCCCGCCGCTGCATCCCGTGCCACTACGGCACCTTCCCGCTTCTCAAGGGAACCCCTGATGAGCTTCGTGCGCTCGCCCCGAACGTCGAGGTGCTCGCACCCGAGCCGGGAGAGACAATCGCGTTGTGAGGCAGCGCTGGCTCGGAGCGACGGGCATCCGCGTCCCCGAGATCGCCGTCGAGGGCGAGGACGTTCACATCGTCGGCGAGAATCGGGTTCGCGTCGACGACCACGAGGTCGAGGCGCTCTTTCTGAGCGCGGTCGATGACGAGGACACACTCCGGGAGAACCATGTGCGCGGGACGCCGGTGCTCGTGCGAGCCGAGACTGCGGAGGCGGTGTCCGCCGCGCTCGAGCACCCCGAGGTCGCGTGCGCCCTCGTCCCCCGCGACCGCGCAGAGCTTCGGGACCTCGACCTCCGCCAGATGAAGTATGGCTGATAACGGCTCCTCCCGAGATGAAGAACTGAGCCGCAGCGCCCGTGCTGGACGGCGCGATGCCGCGTCCTCGGCCGCGCCCGTAGCCTCCGGCTACGAACGCGACGCTGCGTCCTTCCATCGCACCCCCCCATCACGACCCCGGCGACGAGTCGTCATCCCGAAATGAGCTCTAAAG
>JACCYG010000103.1 GCA_013696595.1 Actinomycetota bacterium
GAGCAGTTCAAGCTCGCCGACATGGCGACGGAGATCGAGGCGGGCCGGCAACTCGTCTACAAGGCCGCCTGGCTCAAGGATCAGGGCCGGCCCTTCGCGATGGAAGCAGCGATGGCGAAGCTCTATACCGGCGAGCTCTCGAACCGGGTGGTCAGCGACGCGCTCCAGGTTCACGGCGGCTACGGCTACATGGAGGAGTACCCCATCTCGCGCTTCTATCGCGACCAGAAGGTGCTCGAGATCGGCGAGGGGACAAACGAGGTCCAGCGCATGGTGATTGCACGGCACCTCGGCCTGTAGGGCCGGCGTCGCCTCGTTGAAAGCGACCGCGCCGCGCGGCGCGCTCTCCTCTCATCGGGCCGTCGCTCGTCTGAGGGAACGAAAACGTCGCCTATTGACCGCCAAGTGGTACCGCCCTACGATCCTCACTCCCGACGAAGGAGGAAGCCTTGCCCCTTTACATGGACGTCCACAACATGGAGGGCGGCGTCTCGGCGAAGGACGTCGAGGACGCCCACATGAAGGACCTCGAGACGCAGGCAGAGCACGGCGTCAACTACAAGCAGTACTGGGTCGACGAGCAGTCCGGCAAGATCTTCTGCCTCGTCGAGGCACCGAACGCCGAAGCGGCGAACACGGTCCACCGCGAGGCGCACGGTCTCGTCGCCGACGAGATCTACGAGGTGGAAGAAGGCTCGTAGGCCTGCGCCCGGCGGCTTAGCGCAGCCGCTCGACCGGATAGCCCCACTCGCGCATGTGCTCGACGACCTCGACGGCGTGGTCCTCGTCGCGCGTCTGGAGGGTGAGCTCCACCTCGACCTCCGCGAGCGGGAGGTCCATGCCCTCGCGGTGATGCTCCACGGCGATCACGTTCACGCGTTCCGCGGCAATCAGGGCGAGGAGCTTCGCGAGAGCGCCCGGTCGATCGCGCACTCGGCTGCGAACAACGAGGAAGCGCCCCGCCTGGGTCAGGCCGTAACGCGCGACCTCGATGAGAAGACTCGGGTCGATATTACCGCCCGAGAGAAGAGCGCACGCGGGGCCCTCGCCCTCCACCTTCTCCGCGAGAAGGGCCGCGACCGGAGCGGCGCCGGCGCCTTCGACGACGAGCTTCACCCGCTCGAGGAGGAGCACGATCGCGTGGGCGATCTCACCGTCCGTCACCGTCACGAGCCCGTCGAGCCGCTCCTTGAGAACGGACTTTGCGAGCTCGCCCGGTTTCTTGACTGCAATCCCGTCGGCGATCGTGTACGCACCGACGATCTCACCCGCGAAGGGAGCGCAGTTGGCGGCCTGCACACCCACCACGCGCACGTCGGGACGAATCTCCTTCAATGCGAGCACGATCCCCGAGGCGAGCCCTCCCCCGCCGATGGGCACGACAAGTGTCTCGAGGTCCTCGATCTGCTCGGCGATCTCGAGGCCGATGGTGCCCTGGCCGGCGACCACCGTTTCGTCCTCGAACGCGTGGATGAGCGTAGCCCCGGCTTCAACCCGTTCGCCGCAGGCCTCCTGAGCCTCGTCGAACCCTGCCCCGGCGAGCACGACCTCGGCCCCGTAGTTGCGCGTCGCGTCGATCTTCGCCATGGGTGCGTCCTGCGGCATGAAAATCGTCGCCGGGACGCCGGCCTCGCGCGCAGCCCACGCCACCGCCTGGCCGTGATTTCCGGCGCTCGCCGTGACGACGCCGGCCGCACGCTCAGCCGGCGAGAGCGTCGCAACCTTGTTCACGGCTCCACGGATCTTGAACGAGCCCGTACGCTGCAGATTCTCCGCCTTCAGAGAAACTCGCCGTCCGGACCTCCGCCCGATCGTCTCGGACGAGTAAACGGGCGTGACGCGGCCGACGCCTTCGAGCCGCGCGCGAGCGGCCTGGATGTCAGCGAGTGTCGGTGCCGTTCGGGTCGCCATAGATGTGAAACACCTTCTCCATGATCTCTCGAACGGCGGTGAGCGGGTCGAGCTCTCGGCGCTGGACGGCCTCGAGGAGCCGGGCGAGCTCCTCGTTTCCCGCGACGGTGCGCTCGAGATGCGTCTTCGCACGCGCGCTCGCGACCGCGAAGACCTCACCCGCGAGGTGCTCTGCGCGGCGCCCCGCCAGCAGTCCGCTCTCCTCGAGGTGCTGCTGATGCTCCCCGACCTTCTCCCAGAGCTCCGCGATGCCTTCACCGCGCACGGCTTCGGTCAGGAGGATCGGCGGACGCCAGGAACGGTCCGGGTCGAGCGCGAGGATGGAGCTGACCTCGTTGACCATCGTCTTCGCCGCCGGATGGTCGCACTTGTTGACGGCGATCACGTCAGGGATCTCCATGATGCCCGCTTTCAGCGCCTGGATCGAGTCGCCCGACCCGGGCATGAGGACGAGGACGACGGTGTCGGCGATCGTGACGATCCCGATCTCGCTCTGGCCCGTGCCGACCGTCTCGATGAAGACGATGTCTTTCCCTGCTGCATCGAGCACGAGCGCGGCCTGCAGCGTCGCCTCGGCGAGCCCACCCAGGTGGCCACGCGTCCCCATCGAGCGTATGAACACCGCGGGATCGAGAAAATGGTCGGCCAGGCGGATCCGGTCACCGAGAAGAGCCCCTCGTGTGAACGGGCTCGACGGGTCGACGGAGATGACGCCGGCGCTTGCGCCCTCTCCGCGGACGTGACGGATCAGCGCGCTCAGGAGGCTCGACTTTCCCACGCCCGGCGGGCCGGTCATGCCGACCACGTAGCTCCGGCCCGTCTCGGGATAGAGCTCGCGGACGATCTCGTATGCGAGCGGATCCGCGTTCTCGATCAACGTGATCGCCCGCGCGAGGGCGCGCCGGTCACCCGCACGCACACCGGCGACGAGCGTGTCGTGTGTCCACGCAGCCATCAGGCGCGTCCGCGAACGGGTGCGGGCTCGCCCGGCGGCGTGCCGACGCTCGAGACGAGCGTCGCGAGATCCAGCAGGCGGAATCCAGGCGCCGTGCGGAAGATGCCGAGCCGGCCGTCGCGGAGGCCACGGATCACGGGCCGAAACCTAGCATCGCGTTGACGTTTGTAATAGCGCCAGGAGCAGGGATTTTGCGCAGATTAGCGCACCTGTGACACGGAGAGCGGACGTGAGCGGGCAAGAGCCGCACCGAAGAGATCGTTCTCCTCTGGCGTCCCGACGGTCACGCGAATCGCGGACGGGGCTCCGAACGGCGCGAGCGGACGCACGATCACTCCCTCGCGGAGAAGCACCTGAAAGACCGTGGTCGCGTCCTCGCCGAGGTCCACGAACAGGAAGTTCGCCACCGCGGGAGAAGCAAGCCTCACGGGCAACTCTGAGCAGATCTCCACAAGCCCCGCTCGGCTTTCCGCCGTCACCGCCCGGCGCCGAGCGATCTCGGCCTCGTCGCCGAGGCTCGCGAGCGCAGCGTCCTGCGCCGTCTGGTTGATGTCGAATGCGTTTCGGACCTTCTTGATGGCCTGAATGACGTCCGCGGGGCCGACGCCGTACCCGACGCGCAGGCCCGCGAGGCCGTAGATCTTCGAGAAGGTGCGCAAGACGAGGACGCGACGGTCATCACGCTTCAGGTACTCCTCGATCCCGTCCGCGTACTCCGGCTCGTCTACGTACTCGAAGTACGCTTCGTCGAGGACCGTGAGCACATGGTCGGGCACGCGGGCGAAGTACGCGTCGAGGTCAGACCGCGCGACCATCGTTCCGGTCGGGTTGTTCGGGTTCGCGATGTAGACGAGCTTCGTGCGGGGCGTGACCGCCGCGAGGAGCCCCTCGAGGTCGTACCGGTCCTCGGCGAGCGGAACGCGCACCGGCGTGGCGCCCATCTTGATCGCGTCGAGGACGTAGCTCGGGAACGAAGGCCAGCCGCACACGACCTCGCCGCCGGGGTCGAGGGCCACGACAGACAGGTACATGATCACGCCGTCCGCGCCTGCGGCCAGCGCGATGTTGTCCGGCCCGACGCCGTGCTTCTCGGCGAGGGCGGCGGTGAGGCGATATGCGCTGCCGTCGGGATACCGGTTCAGATCGCGGGCGCCGCGTTCGATGGCCTCGAGAGCCGCGGGGAAAGGCCCGAACTGACCTTCGTTCGACGCGAGCTTGACGACGCGCGAAAGGCCGAGCTCACGGTGGACTTCCTCGACCGGCTTGCCCGGCTCGTACGGAACGAGCTCGGAGAGCGCCGGCCGGAAGAAGTCGTCCCCCACGAGTCGAACCTTTGTCGGTGGGCACCGACGCGTCACGCGCGCGCGAGTACCCCCGGGGGCCTTCGGCCCCTCGCCCCCGGCTTGGACCGTAGCGCGAAAACACTGACGTGTGGTCGCGAATTGTGCCGAGGCTCAGCCGAACCGTGACGACTCCGGCACGTGTTCCGCGCGACCGCCTACCCTTCCCGGATGGACGAGATCGGTCTGTTCCCGCTCGAGCTCGTGCTCCTACCGGGCGAGCGGCTGCCGCTCCACATCTTCGAGGAGCGTTACAAGGAGCTGATCGGAGAGTGCATCGAGGAGGGCGGGGCTTTCGGC
>JACCYG010000115.1 GCA_013696595.1 Actinomycetota bacterium
GTTTACGTCTGAAAGGGCTGCGCGGTCGCCCGTGGGGCGACCGAGGACGAGCTGGCCCGCCTCGGAGGGACGTGGGTAGCCCCACCCGACGTGGCCCGACTCTTCGAGCAGTACGAGCGAGTGCTGACGTTCTGATCAGTCGTCGCGCATAGGCGCCCGGGCGGAAGGGCGCGCCCTTCAAGATTGAGAACCGTGCCGTTATGCTCGACCGATGGACGGCCTGAGCGAGCTCATGACGCGGGAGATTCTCGGAGTCGCGCCCGAAGACACGCTGGGCGAGGCCGCCCAAAGCATGGCCGACAAGCACGTCGGGTCCGCGGTCGTCCTCGACCACGGCCGCCTGATCGGGATCGTGACCGAGCGAGACCTCCTGCGGGCGATGGCCGGGCGCGTCCATCCGAGCGAGGCGCGCGTGCGCGAGTGGATGACCTCTGACCCCATCGTGGCGTCCGAATCGATGTCGCCCGGCGAGGCAGCGCGGACGATGCTCGAGCACGGTTTTCGCCACCTTCCCGTCGTCGAAGAAGGCCGAACCGTAGGGATCGTCAGCCTCCGCGACGTGATGCGGTGGAGCTTGCACGTGGAGCCGGGCAGCGAGCACGTCGGCTCGGACTTCCCGTAGGCGCGGGCGGCCGCACGGCCGGACATGTCCGGCCCCCTACAGGATTTGGGCGACGATCAGGGCGCCTGCCGCCCCCCATACCGCCGCGAGCGACGCCAGGAGGGGGGCAAGCGGGCGAAGGGAAGGACGGGGTTCCATCGGCGAGGGATCTTGCGTGCGCGCAGAGATTCGCCGGGAGGAGTCCCGTTCCTTCCCTTCGATTAGCGACCGGGGACAAGCCCGTCGAGCGTGCCGAGGAAGAGCGCGAGCTGGGAGAGAACTACGAGGGCGATGACAGCGCGGGGCTTCAAAGTGGTCACCTCCTTCCTTTCTTAGAAGCGGAAGTCCTGGAGCGCTTCGGCAGCGTTGCGATAGAGCTGCGCGGCAGCGCGATCGTCTCCGCGGCACGCGGCGAGATCGCCCTTGGCGACCCACGCGGCGGCGCGGTGGCTGGCGGATGAAAGCTGGGAAAGGCTCGTCTCGGCGAGCTCGAACGTCTCAGCCGCCTCGTCGAGACGGCCCTGTTCGAGCAATGACCGGCCAAGAACCAGCTGGGCGTTGCCGGTCTCCTCGATCACCTCGTCGCGCCCCGCGAGAAGCTCGAGCGCGTGGCGCGCCTGCTCCTCGGCGAGCTGGATCTTCCCGGTGCGGAGATGCACCTGAGCCATGGACGAGACTGCGTACGCGGCGTTTACGTCGCTTCCAATCTCGAGCGCGATGCGGAACGCGTCCTTGAAATGCGCGACCGCCTCGTCGGGCTTGCCGAGCATGAAGTTGAAGACGCCGAGGTTATTCAGCAGGTTCCCGGCGTTTCGATCATCGGAAAGCTCCTCATAGAGCGTCTTCGCGCGCTCGGCGTACGAGCGTGCGAGGACGTAGCGACCCTGCCGCTCGGCGACGAGCGACGCCTGGAAGTAAACGTGAGCTACCGTCTCGCGGTCGTTCAGGCCCTCGGCGAGCTCGAGAGCGCGTTCTACGTCTTCGCGCGCCGCCTCCCAATCGCGCTGGCGCTGGTAGCAGCGTGAGCGCCACGCGAAGATGTGGGAGCGAAGCCGGTCGCATGGAAGCCCGGACCGCTCGGCAAGCTGCAGTGCCTCGCCGAACAACGCGACCGCAGTCGAGATCGAGGACAACTTCACGCGGCAGCAACCGAGCCGGTACAGCACATCGGCGCGCTCGACATCGCTGAAGGCAGACGACTCTGCGAGCCGGCGGGCGCGCTCGATGATTCCGACCGCTTTCCGCACCTCGCCCCGGTACATCCAGGCCCAGGACTCAGCAAAAAGGGCGCGGAGCTCGAGCTCGGGCGAGACGGCCAGATCGGCGGTCTCGACGCTGCCGAGGATCGTCGTCGCCTCTTCGTAGTCTTGCGCCTCGATCGCAGCCTCCGCGCGCGAGACAAGGCCCTGAGCACGATCGAGCGCGCCCGACGAAACGCCCATCTCGAGGAAGTTCTCGTCGACGCCCAAGCGGGCGGCGAGCCAGGAGACTGTCTCACCGGTCGGCCGCGTCTTGCCGCGCTCGATCTGGCTCACGTACTCCTTGGAGAACCGGTCGCCCGCGAGCTCGGTCTGCGTCAGGCTCCTGTTGATCCGGAGCTGGCGCACGCGCTCGCCCAGCGAGGCGCGAGCCGAGGGGGCAAAACGGGTGCGGGCGAGTTGTTGTTGCATGCGGTTTCTAGAGTGAACTATAGAACGAAAAAAATTACTTCACAACCTCACTTGACATTTCCCGGCATCAGCCTATAGTCCGAGTCAACTCGGCGGGTGCCGGACGCCAGGCACTTCGTACGAGAGGCGCGCCAAGCACATGTGGCGATCTTGACCCGGAGGCTCGGGTGGGCCGCAGACCCAGGAGCCTCCGGGTCTTCGCCTGTTCAAGGGCAGCGGCATGATAAAGCGTCGACGTTTCACCCCCACCGTCCATCCCCCGAACGAGCCTGCTCGCCCCCGGCGGGCCGCCTAGCGTCCGAGCATCCAGCGGCGGCGAGAGGCGACGATCGCCTCGAAATCGCCCTCGAGGACCCCACCGAGGCGCTGGTCGAAGGTCTTCAAGAGACCCATCGAGATGAAGAGCCAGGCCTCTGCGGTCGCGTCGCGGTCGGGGAGGACGCCGCCCGCTTCCTGCGACCTGCGAATGACGTCGCGCGCGTACGCGTGGACCTGGCGGATGTGCTTGCTCATCTCGCGGCGGAGGATCGCGTCTTCGCTCGCTTCCGCCAGGGTCTGAACCCAGAGATTCCCGATCTGGCGCGATTCGCTCATCGAGAAGTAGGCCCGGGCCATCGCGCCGACCCATTCCGCGGGGTCTTTCTCCGCTGCGATCGCCTCTTCCCAGCGGGTGCGAAGCTCGTTCCAGGTCTCCGCGAGGCACGTGAGGTAAAGCTCGCGCTTGGACTCGAAATGGCGGTAGAGGACGGGCTCCGTCACCCCCGCTTCGCGCGCGATCTCGGCCGTCGTCGCCCCGTGGTAGCTCGCGCGCGAGAAGACGCGGCAAGCGCATTCGAGGACGGCGGCTCGCCGCTCGGAGGCAGGCAGGCGTGTGCGCGAGACCGTCACGCGACCTCGGGCACGGGCACGCCCTTCCGCTCCGGGTGCGGGCGGACCAGCGCAGCCGCGCCGACGAGGGCCGTCGAGGATCCGTCGATGAAGGCCTCGGGCGTCCGTCGGTTCCAGATCTCGCTCGCCATGATCGCGCCAATGAGGGCGATTCCTATCGAGCCACCGACCTGACGGAAGCCGTTCAGCACGGCCGAGCGCTGGATCGAGGGAAGCGCGACGTTCACGACCGTGTTGTCGAGCATGATCATGAACAGCCCGAACGACACGGCAGCGAGCGTCAGCCACTTCCGGTTCGCCTCGCCCAGGATCCTGGCCCTCAACCGCGCCTCCTCGTCGGAAGTTAGTGCGAGCTATGTTAGCTGTCACTAAGAACTGCGGGCAAGGGAGTCTCGCCGATCGTCCGTTAGGCCGGGTTCGGACCAGGCCCAGAACGCCTCGGGCGCCGCCGCGACGGGGGCGAGAACATGGCGTTCGAGGCGGCGGGTACCTTCTCCGCGTGCCCAGGAATCCGCTCGACGAGGCAGGCCGCGCGCTCCGTGTGCTCGGCGACCGGCTGCGCGAGCGCGCCGGGCCCGAAGGCGAGTGGCTGGCCGAGCAGCTCGACCGGCTCCAGCCCGATTCGCGGCGAAAGCCCGAGGAGGAACGGACGCTCGCAGACCTCCAGCGCGAGCTCGACGAGCTCGTCGGTCTCGAGACGGTCAAGGAACAGGTGCGCGCACTCGTGGCCTTCCTGCAGGTGCAGGCCCTGCGAAAGCAGAGCGGCCTCCCCGAGGTCGCGACCAGCCAGCACCTCGTCTTCCTCGGGAACCCCGGTACGGGAAAGACGACGATCGCGCGCCTTCTCGCGCAGATGTACCGCGCGATGGGCCTGCTCAAGCGCGGCCACCTCGTCGAGGTCGACCGCGCGGGGCTCGTCGGCCAGTGGGTCGGCTCAACCGCCCTCAAGACCGACCGCGTCATCCGCAGCGCCCTCGACGGAGTCCTCTTCATCGACGAGGCCTACGCGCTCGCGCCCGAGCAGGAGCGCCTCGACTTCGGCCCCGAGGCCGTCGAGGTCCTGCTCAAGCGCATGGAGGACTACCGCGAGCGCCTGATCGTGATCGTCGCGGGCTACCCGCGCCTGATGTACCGGTTTCTCGACTCCAATCCCGGACTTCGCTCTCGTTTCGCGCGCGAGATCACGTTTCCGGACTACTCGACCGCCGAGCTCCTCACGATCACGCACAAGTTCGTCTCCGAGCACGAGTACTCACTCGGAGAGGGCGCCGAGGCGACGCTTCGGTCGATCTTCGAGGCCGTCCCCCACGGCGAGGGGTTCGGGAACGCTCGTTTCGCGCGGACGCTCTTCGAGCAGGCGCTCAACATGCACGCAGCCCGGCTCGCGCGAGAAGGCCTCGAGGCGCCGACGCTCGAGGACCTCCAGACACTCACTGCTGAGGACGTGCGCGCCGGCGCGCGGGCGCTCGGCGAGGATCCGGACGCCGACGCGGCAACGCGGACGTTCTTCCGCCGCTGGCGGAGAGCCTCGTAGGGCGCGGGCGCGGCGATCCCCGCCCTACAATCGCTACGTGTCCGAGTACGTTTGGAGCCCTTCGGCCGACGTGCTCGCTCACGCGAACGTCGTCCGCTTGATGCGCCGGCACGGAGTCGACGACTACTGGGAGCTCGTGCGCCGGTCCCACGAGGATCCCAAGTGGTTCTGGCCGGCCGCGATCGAGGACATGGGCCTCGAGTTCTCGAAGCCGTGGGATCAAGTCGTCGACCTTTCCCGCGGGCCAGAGTGGGCGACCTGGTTCGTCGGCGGCACGCTGAACGTCGCCTGGAACTGTGTCCACCGATGGGGTGAGCGGCGCCCGAAGGCGGCGGGCGCCGTCTTCGCGGGCGAGGACGGAAGCCGCCGCTCGCTGACGTTCGCCGAGCTCTCACGCGAGGTCACGCGACTCGCAGAAGGCCTCGCCGCCCTCGGCGTCGGCAAGGGCGATGCGGTCGCAATCTTCCTGCCGATGTCGCCCGAGGTCGCGATCGCATCGCACGCGTGCGCGCACCTCGGTGCGGTCCAAGTTCCGATCTTCTCGGGCTTTGCCGCACCGGCTGTGGCCGCCCGCCTTCGGGACGCCGAAGCAAAGGTGATCGTGACGGCCGACGGCTCGCTCCGCCGCGGCCGGGTGGTCCCGATGAAGGAAATCGCGGACGAGGCCGTTCGCGACGCACCCTCGGTCGAGCACATCGTCGTGTGGCGCCGGCTGGGGAACGACGTGCAGATGGAGGAAGGCCGCGACGCCTTCTGGGACGAGCTCGTCGCCGACCGGCCGGGCACGCTCGCGCCGCTCGAGGTCGAGTCGGAGGCTCCCTATCTCCTCGCCTACACGTCCGGGACGACGGGAAAGCCCAAGGGCATCCTCCACGTCCAGGGCGGGTTCCTCGTCTCAATCACCCGCGAGGTCGCCTACCAGGCGGACGCGCATCCAAACGACGTGATCCATTTCGCTACGGACATGGGCTGGATCATGGGGCCGTGGACCGTGGTCGGCGGCGGTGCGCTCGGCTGCACGCTCGTCTTCGCGGAAGGCGCTCCGGACTGGCCGAAGGACCGCCTCTGGACGCTGATCGAACGAGAGGGCGTGTCCATCCTCGGCATCTCACCAACACTCGTCCGCGCGCTCATCCCGCACGGTGAGCCCGCGACCGACCTCAATTCGCTGCGGACGATCGTGACGACCGGCGAGCCCTGGAACCCCGATCCTTATCGTTGGCTCTTCGAGCGCGTCGGCGGCGGCCGCTGCCCGATCATCAACTGCTCGGGCGGAACGGAGGTCGGCGCGTGCTTCCTCTCCCCGACCCCGGCAATCCCGATCAAGTCGTGCTCGCTCGGCGGGCCGGCGCTCGGGATGGCCATGGACGTCGTCGACGTCGAAGGCCGGCCGGTGCGGGGCGAGGTGGGCGAGCTCGTCTGCCGGAAACCGTTTCCCGGGATGACGCGCGGCATCTGGAAGGATCCCGACCGCTACCTCGACGCGTACTGGCGGCGCCTCCCAGGAATCTGGGTCCACGGCGACTGGGCTTCGATCGACGAGGACGGCTACTGGTTCCTGCACGGGCGCTCTGACGACACGCTCAACATCGCGGGAAAGCGAATCGGCCCGGCCGAGTTGGAGTCTGCCGCCGTCGCACATCCCGCGGTCTCGGAAGCGGCTGCCGTCGGGATACCGCACGGCGTGAAGGGGGAGGTCGCGTGGGTCTTCTGCGTCCTCGCTCCCGGCGACGAGCCGACCCACGACTTGGCAGCGGAGGTCGGTGAGGCCATCGCGCGAGAGCTCGGCAAGGCCTTCCGGCCGGACCGCGTCGTCTTCGTGCCCGCGCTTCCGAAGACGCGCAGCGCGAAGATCGTCCGCCGTGCCGTCCGCGCCAAGGCCCTAGGCGAAGACCCTGGCGACCTCTCGTCGCTCGAAAACCCCGAATCTCTGGAGGCGATAGCCGGTGCCGTCTGATCGAATGGAAGGACACGTCGCCCTCGTCACGGGGGGCGGACGAGGGATTGGCCGCGGGATCGCGCGCGAGCTCGCCGATGCGGGGATGCGCGTCGCCGTATCCGCGCGCACGCGCGAGCAGGTCGAGGAGACCGCACGCGAGGTCAACGGCCTCGCGATCGTCGCGGACGCGAGCAAGCGGGAGGACGTCGAGCGAATGGTCGGCGAGGTGGAGCGCGAGCTCGGCCCGATCGATCTCCTGGTGGCCAACGCCGGCATCGCGCTCTGGGAGGAGACGGCGTGGGAGGCCGAAGTTGACGAGTGGTGGCACGTCCTCGAGGTCAACGTGCTCGGGGTGTACCTCTGCTGCCGCGCTGTCATCCCGGGGATGCTCGAGCGGAGCGCCGGTCGCATCGTCATCACAGGCAGCGGCGCCGCGTATCTGCCCGGCTCGAGCTCGACCGCGTACGCCGCGAGCAAGGCGGCCGCATGGAGGTTCGGCGAGACGCTCGCCGGCCAGCTTCGACCCCACGGCATTCCGGTGTTCGTGATCAGCCCGGGCCTCGTCCAAACCGAGATGACCGGATCGAGCTTCCCCGAGGACGCGCCTTGGACGCCCCCCGAGCTTGCACCCCGCCTGTTGCGGGCGCTCGCCTCGGGCCGCGCCGATGCTCTGTCCGGGCGTTACATCCACGCGGAACACGACGACATCGACGAGCTCATCCAGCGCGCCGACGAGGTCGTGAGGAACGACCTGAACGCGATTCGATTGCAGCGCTAGACCGGGAACCTTCAGCCCGCTCGCTGAGTCGTATGGGCGTCTCCGCCGACGCCGACCTCAGGAAGACCGCGATCCTCTCGCCCGAGCGGCGCCTAAACGCGATGCTCCGCGACCTAGGACGTGAGGAGCCTGCAGATCGTGGCCGAGGCTACGCCGAAGTTCGACCCGATTGGCATCCTTGCCGCGCTCGAGCGCGAGCGCGTGAACTTCATCGCGATAGGTGCTCCCGCGCGCGTGATCCAGGGAACGGGCGAGCGCGCACGCGCGGCATCGACATCGTGCCGCCGACGCGGCCAGAGAACCTCCGCCGGCTCGGGGACGCTCTACACGAACTGAACGCGCGGCGAGTCGACGGCGAGGACCTCGTGCTCGATGGAAGCACGGGCGAAGCGATCGAACTCCAAACAGATCGAGGGGAAATGAAGATCGTCCCCGAGCCCGCCGGCACACGTGGCTACGAGGATCTAAGGCGCGCGGTCAGCCGGGAACCGCTTGGCTCGGGGTGCGGCCCTCAGTCGCGTCAGTTGGCGACCTCCCCCGGATGCTCGCTGCGCTTGCTCGCGAGACGGACACCCAGCGGCTCCGAAGGCTGCGGCGGCTTGCCGAGCTCGAGCCTGCGCGAGGGCTCGAACTTTGAGCGACGTCTCTCCGTGAGCCTCGCCGCGCGCCCGGCGGCACTACCTCCTTGAGATCCTCGAAGAAGTCGGTTGGTACCTGCGCGGCGATCTCGCTCCAGGCCAGCTCGGCGATCGAGGGCCCCGCGGGCAGGGCGAGGACGTTCACCGGAACCCCGACCGCCTCGACGACCGCCGCGATCTGGCCGAGATCGGAAAGACCCGGCGCGTACACGGTATCCGCGCCGGCATCGCGTTACGATCATGGTGTCGCGCAGGCCCCCGGTCGCAGGTCGGCCGGCATCGACCCTTCTCGATCCGTTTACGCGAAGCGGCTTACGGTCAAGAAGCCTGTCATGCAGGAATGCCCTGACGATCGCGGCGACGGACAGCGAGCAACTGACTTCGATCTCGTTTGCCTCTCCCACTTGCGTTGGGATTTCGTCTGGCAGCGCCCACAGCAACTCCTCACCCGCTGCGCCCGCGAGCGGCGCGTGTTTTTCGTCGAAGAGCATGTGTTCGCGGAGGAGAGTGCTCCCCGCCTGCGGGTCAGGCGCGTAAGCGATCGTCTCGTTGTCGCCGTCCCCGAGCTTCCCATCGGCTGCACAACGGCGGAGGCGGACGACATCCAGGAGCGACTGCTCCGCGAATTGCTCCTCCACTTCCGCGTCGAGACGTTCGTGCTCTGGCTGTACACGCCCATGGCGGTTCCGTTCACACGTGAGCTCGCTCCGATTGCTGTCGTCTACGACTGCATGGACGAGCTCTCTGCGTTCGCTCATGCTCCCACTCGGCTGAGCCCGCTCGAAGATGAGCTCTTCCGCCGAGCCGATCTCGTGCTGACGGGTGGCCAAAGTCTCTTCGAGGTAAAGCGGGACCGGCACCCAAACGTTCATCTCTTCCCGAGCAGCGTGGATACGGCGCACTTCGCAGACGCCCGGTTTCCGGGGCCAGAGCCCCATGACCAGGCCCAGATAGATCGGCCGAGGCTCGGATACGCCGGAGTCATCGACGAGCGCGTCGACCTGGAACTCGTCGCAGCCGTGGCCGATCTGCGCCCGAGCTGGCAGTTGGTGTTCGTCGGGCCAGTGGCGAAAATCGACCCGGCCGGTCTGCCGCGGCGCCCGAACCTCCACTACCTCGGGCCGAAGGACTACGCCGACCTACCGGCGTACCTGAGGACCTGGGACGCCGCGTTGCTGCCATTCGCCCTGAACGAGGCGACGCGCTTCATCAGCCCCACGAAGACACCCGAATACCTTGCTGCGGGGCTTCCGGTCGTCTCGACCCCAATCGCCGACGTCGTCCGCCCTTACGGGGAGGAGGGCTTGGTGCACATCGCCGAGGACGCGGGGGGATTCGTCAAGGCCGCGGAGCGGGCGATGCAGGAGCGCTCGGTCGAGCGCCTCCGCCAAGTAGATGCCTTCCTGACCGAAAACTCCTGGGACTTCACGTGGGCCGACATCAACGAGCTGATCGAGAACACCGTCCGGCGCAAGGCCGCGAGCCGCCTGGAAGCAGAGCGGCAGACGCGGGCCCCGGCCAGGATCGAGAGCTTCGACTTCCTCGTCGTAGGGGCGGGCTTTGCAGGCAGCGTTCTCGCGGAGCGCATGGCGAGTGAGCTCGGGCTCCGCGTTCTCGTCGTCGAGCGACGCTCTCACATCGGAGGCAACGCGTACGACCATTTCGACGAGGCCGGGATCCTCGTCCACCGGTACGGGCCGCACATCTTCCACACGAACTCGCGCGAAGTTTTCGACTATCTCTCTCGGTTCACCTCCTGGCGCCCCTACGAGCACCGCGTCCTGGCCAGTGTCGACGGTCTGCTGGTGCCGTTCCCGATCAACCTCGACACGGTGAACGAGATCTACGGGCTGGATCTCAGCGTCGAAGACCTTGAGCAGTTCCTGGACTCGGTGGCCGAACACCGGAGTCCGCTTCGCACCTCGGAAGACCTGGTCGTGTCCAAGGTCGGGCGCGATCTGTACCTGAAGTTCTTTCGCAACTACACGAGGAAGATGTGGGACCTCGACCCGTCCGAGCTCGACGCTTCGGTCGCGGCCCGGGTCCCCGCCCGGCTCAGCCGGGACGATCGCTATTTCACCGACGCATACCAGGCGATGCCGCTTCACGGCTATACACGCATGTTCGAGCGGATGCTCGACCACCCGAAGATCAAGGTGGTCCTGAACACGGACTTCCAGGAGATCGTGGATCTCGTGCCGTACGGCCGGACGATCTACACGGGCCCGATCGACGAGTTCTTCGGCTTCAGGTTCGGAAAGCTGCCGTACCGCTCGCTCGATTTCC
>JACCYG010000143.1 GCA_013696595.1 Actinomycetota bacterium
TGGGAGGCCTACGCGCGGCGCTGCTCTTGCTCGCCGGCGGCACGCTCGTTTCGGCGCTCGCGTCGATCATCGCGCTCAGGGAGGCCCCGCGGATCGACGATTCACCTCCGGCTCCGCTCGCACGCGCGCTCCGCGATCGCCGCCTCCTTCAGCTCTGCGGCGGGAGTGCGCTCCTCGTCGTCTCCCAGGTCTCGATCCTCGGCTTCACCGTTCTCTTCCTGCACGACGAACGCGGCTTCTCCGCCGGTGCCGCGGCTGCGGTGCTCGCAGTCATGCAGGTGTTCGGCGGTGTCCTGCGTATCGCGTCCGGCCGGTGGTCGGATCGCGTCGGCACCCGTCTCGCCCCGTTGCTTCAGCTCGGGTTTGCGCTCTCGGTCGCGCTCGCCGTCGCGGCCGCGCTCGTCGATGCTCCGATCTGGCTCCTCTTGCCGGCGCTCGTGACGGCGGGCTCGCTGTCGTCCGGCTGGAACGCGCTCTCCTTCACGGCGGCGGCCGAGATCGCCGGTCAGGCGCGAGCGGGAGCCGCGCTCGGGCTTCAGCAGGCTTTTCTCGCGCTCGGCGCGGCACTGACCCCGCTCGCTTTCGCGCCGATCGTCGAGAACGTGTCGTGGGCGGTCGGGTTCGCATGTGCGAGTGCCGTCGCCGCCGTCGGAACCATCTCCCTCGTCGGCCTCGCCCGACGCGAGATCTCCGTCTAGCGCGTCTGTTCGAGCACGACGTCCGGATAGAGGACGCGAATCTGATCGATGTAGGCGGCGAGGCGGTCCGCGAGCTCGGGGCTCTCGATCTCGAGGACGTTCTCCGCGTTCATCTCGCCGGATCGCGAAAGGTTGAAGCTGCCTGCGAACACGATGTCGTCCGCGACTGTGACCTTGGCGTGCATGAAGTCGTGGAGGCTCCCTTCCGGCTGCCAGGGCGTCGACAGCTTTCCGGTGAAACCGCGCGCGAGGGCCGCGCGGAGGAGCGGCAGCTTCCAACTGATGTTGCCGTTCTCGCTCCACTGGTAGACGACGCCGCGCACCTGGGTCTGGTCGACGACTCCGGCGATGTCCACGCGGTCGTCAGCGACGACCTGCGCGAGCGTTCCGAGCACCGGCCCCGTCGTGATCACGGGAGAGGCGATCCGGACACGCCGTTTCGCGCGCCCGATCGCGCGCGCGATGCGGGCGGAGAGGTCCTCCCCGTAGCCGGGCGTGAACCAGACGCGAACGGGCGTCCGGTCGAGCCCGATCGTCCGCGGCTCGACGAAGCCGCTCTTCTCGACGATTCCGGTCTGCCAGAGCTGCTCGAAGTCCGCCGTGTAGGCCGCGGCAACCTCCGCCGAGCGCACGGTCACGAGGATGTTCTCTTGCCGGGAGAACGAGTCGTCGGTCCAGTTCATCGACCCGGTCCAGACCGCGTCGCCGTCTCGCACGACGTACTTGTGGTGCATCAGGTCGGGTACGCCGGCGATTCCCTTCGAGGGGACGCCGAGCGACGCGATCAGCTGCACGTCGGGCTCGGGAGGGGGCGGCACGGGAATCGGGTTGCGGTGGTCGATGTTGTAGGCGATCCGGACTACGACGCCACGCGTTGCAGCCTTCGTAATCGCCCCGCCGACGATCGCGGCCGTCTCCGGCGCGAGATGAAAGTCGTACTGGGCGAGATCGAGCGAGCGGCGAGCATCCTCGAGGAAGTCCGCGACGGTCGCCGCCGTTTCGATTGCGGCCTGGCCGCCGTCCGTGAGGGTGCGGATGTCGATCATCGTACGGAGAACCCGTTCATCCCTTCGGGCTCCTCGTCCGAAACGTCGACGCGCACCACCACTGCTCCGCGCGGCCCTTCCCGGCAGAACCGGACGAGCTGCTCGACTGCGCTCTCGTCGCCCTCGAAGGCCGCCTCGACGGTTCCGTCGGCCGCGTTTCGAATCCAGCCGGCGACGCCGTGCTGCTCGGCCAGCCGGCGGGCCGTGTCGCGGAAGAAGACGCCCTGAACCTGGCCGTGGACGACGACGCGTTTCCGAATCACGCCGGCGCCTCTCGGTAACGAGCGAACCACGGAACGATCAGAAGGGCGAGGGCGAGTGCGAACGCACCGGCGAGGAGGAACGGCGCGCGCGTGTCGACGTGGAAGAGCGGGATGTAGATCAGGGGCCCGAGCGCGACGCCCGCGAACTTGAAGGCGCTGTACGCGGAGGTGGCGCCGGCGCGATTGGCCGGGAAAGACTCGACGGCGATCGTGTTGAGGCCGGCCCAGACGAATGTCCCCGCGCAGCCGATCCCGACCCAGACGAGCGCGAGGCTCCAGGCAGTCGGTACGAACGCGAGCGACACGACTAGGCCGGCGCATACCACCGCGCCGGCGAGCGCGGTCGATGGGCGACCCATGCGGTCGACCACGGAGCCGGCGTAACGGCCGAGCAGCACGCCGCCTACGCCGTAACCGGCGACCAGGAGGCCGCGGGCGCCGGAGCCGAGCCCGAACTCCTCGGCGGCTACGAGGACGAGGACGAAGCCGATCGCCGTGAACCCGAGGTAGCCGAGCAGGGCCTTCGCCGAGAGAAGCGCGATCCACCGGTTCAGGAGTGACCGGAACGACGCTCCCCGCCCCGCCGCGGGCTCGAACGAGCCGAGCGCCTGGCGCGGAAACGCGAGCGCGAGCGCCGCGATCGTCACCGCGACGAACGCGAGCCGCCAGGACACCTCGCCGAGCACGCCTCCGATCGCGGGCGCGAGGGTGAAGCCGCCGTCTGCCAGGCGGCGAAGGTCCCGACGGTTCGTCCAAGCACGTCCGGAGCGACGACCTCCGATAGCGCCGCGAGGAGGATCGGGCTCAGGAAGGCGTTCGCCGCTCCCATCAGGGCGCGCGCGCCGAGGAACATCCAGATGTTCGGCGCGAACGCGCAGAGGAGGGCGGCGCCGCCGAAGACGAGATAGCTCGTGCGGACGACCCGCCGGGAGCCCAGACGCTCGGCGAGCGTTCCCGACACGAGCTGGAGCACGGCGAACGGGACCATATAGGTGGTGATCGCGGCCGCTACGAGCGCGATCGAGGTATCGAGTCCCTCGGCGACGTTCGGGATGAGCGCCACCAGCATCGCGCCGCCGAACGGCCCGAGGAAGCCGCCCGCGTAGAGAGGAAGCGTCAGGCGCACCGGCGGTAGGCTAGTCGCGGTGCCGCGGCCAGTTGTCGACGAGCTCTCGGGACCGGCGCTCGACCGCGCGGTCCGGCGCAACACGCTTCTTCTCTCCGCCGCGATGGCGGTGACTTCGGCGACGCTGCAGCTTGTCGCCGCGCTCGCGACCGTGACGTTCGTCCTCGTGACGGGCATCGAGGGCCTGCTCGGTCTCGGCCCGGCCATCTTCCTCTCGACGGCTGCGATGGCAGCGTTGCCCGCCGGACGAGCCATGGACCGCTTCGGGCGGATTCCGGTCCTCGCGGCGGGATACGTCGTCGGAGTCATCGGGGCGGTGGCGACCGGACTCGGCACAGCTGCTTCCTCGAGTGTCGCCGTGATCGCGGGGTTCGTCCTGATCGGCGCTGCGAATGGAACCGTGCTGCTCTCGCGCGCGGCCGGTGGGGACATGTATCCGCCCGAGCGCCGCGCCCGCGGGATCTCGCTCGTGCTGTTCGGCGCCGTGTTCGGCGCGATTTTGGGCCCCGCCGTCTTCAGCCCGCTCGTGGCCGGAAAGGACCTGGACGGCGATGCGCTCATGCTCCCCTGGCTCGCGTCCGGCGGTCTCATGCTCGTCGGGCTCGTGCTCGTGCTGTTCGTCCGGCCCGATCCCAAGGCGATCTCCGACCTTCTGTCGCGTGGGCAACCCAGCGGGGTGGTGACCTCGGCGGCCCCGCTCGGAGAGATCGTGCGCCGGCCCGGGGTGGTCCCGGCACTGCTGGCGGCGCTTGCGAGCTTCGGCGTCATGGTCGGCGTCATGAACCTGACCGGCTACGCCGTCGTGCATGAGCACGGCCATCACCAGGAGACGGTCTTCCCGATCATCGGAGCGCACGTGCTCGGGATGTACGCGCTCGTTCTCGTCGTGGGGACGCTCATCGACCGGATCGGTGTCACCCCGTCCCTCGTCGGAGGCCTCACGCTCATGGGTGCCTCGTGCGCATTGCTCAACTGGGGCGAGAGCGTGCTTGCGACGGCGATCCTGCTCTTCGGTCTCGGGCTCGGTTGGAACCTCTCGTTCGTCGCGGCGACGAAGGCGCTGGTCGACTGTACGGCGCCAATCGAGCGTGGGAAGCTGCTCGGGTTGAACGACCTCGCGTCGGCCACGTTCGGCGCCGTGCTCGCGCTCGTCGGCGGCTATGCGCTCGAGGCGTTCGGCGTGATCGCGCTCGCTCTCGGCGCCGCGGTGATCGTCGTCGCTCCGGTCTTGTACGTCGCGCGGCCGGGGGGTTGGAGGCCACCGACCGTATCCGTGAGCGGCGAGCGGCCGTGACCTTCGTCGCCGAGCTCGCCGCCGCGACGATCGGGTCGACGTTCAACTTCTATCGCGACGGCGAGGGGTCGGCGGTTCGGCGCACGCGCCTGCGCGACTACCTCGAGGCGAAGGCAGAAGCGCCGCTTCTGCTCGTCGCCGAGGCTCCAGGCTACCGTGGCACGCGGGTGAGCGGCGTGCCGTTGACCTCCGAGCACCAGGTCTCGGGCCGAGGGCCGCGAGAGGCGACGGCGACGATCGTCCACCGCGTGCTCGCCGCGCTCGGGCTCGAGGACGAGACGCTCCTCTGGAACGTCGTGCCGACTCATCCGCACCCCCCGGGCCGGTCGGAGACGAACCGTCGTCCCACGCGTATCGAGGTCGAGGCGTCGCGGCCATTCCTCGAGCGTCTGGCGCCGGATCGCCACGTCGTGGCGGTCGGGGGGCTCGCCCACGCCGTCCTCGGAGGCGAGTACGTGCGCCACCCGTCGCACGGCGGCGCGGTCGGTTTCTGCGAGGGCCTGCATAGAATCTTCGGCCCCAACCCGAAGGAGGCGCAATGGACGAAATGAAGGTGAAGGAGCATGCCGAGGCCCACGGTCAGGCGATCGAAACCGGCGATCTCCAGCGGGCGGGGAGTGACGTCGCGGACGAGTTCCAGCCCCACCTCCGCGAGGTGATGAGCCACATGCCGCGGCCGGTGACCTCGGCCGAGCTCGTAGGCGTCGATCCTGCCGGCGACGATGAGTACTTCTCGACCATCCGGTACTCGGGCGACGACAAGACGACGACGCTCAAAGCCAGGTGGGCCGAGCGCGAGAACCGCCCCATGATCGTCGACATCCAGGTCGTCGAATAGGCGCATCTGTTGGTACCATCGGGCTACGTGGCGGACGCCGTTCGCCGCTTTTTCTCTCATGAAGACCTGGAACGCGAAAGCGGAAACAGTTGAGCGGCGCTGGTACGTCGTCGACGCCGAGGGCCAGACGCTCGGTCGTCTGGCGACGCGCGTCGCCGACACGCTACGCGGGAAGCGAAAGCCCGAGTACACGCCGCACGTCGACACGGGAGACTTCGTCGTCGTCGTCAACGCGGAGAAGATCTCGGTGACCGGGAAGAAGCTCGATGAGAAGCTCTATCGTCGGCATTCCGGCTATCCGGGCGGCCTGCGCGCGCGAACGCTCCGCGAGCAGCTCGAGCGCCGGCCCACCGAGGTCCTGCGCAAGGCGGTGAAGGGCATGCTTCCGCGCAACAAGCTCGCGAATCGCCAGATCACGAAGCTGAAGATCTATGCGGGCCCGGAGCACCCGCACGGCCCGCAGAACCCTGAGCCGCTCCCGGAAGACAAATGAACGAGATCGCCCAGTACCGCGGAACCGGCAAGCGGAAGACCTCCGTCGCGCGCGTGATCCTGCGCCCCGGCGACGGGACGTGGTGGATCAACGGTCGCTCCCTCGAGGAGTACTTCCCGCGCGCCGCGCTTCGCACGATCGCGTCGATGCCGCTGCGTACTGCGGGAGTGGAGGGGACGTTCGACGTAAGGGCGCGCCTGCACGGCGGGGGCATAGCCGGACAGGCGGGCGCGCTTCGCCACGGAATCGCCCGCGCGCTGATCGAGGCCGATCCGGAGCTCCGCACGACGCTCAAGCGCGAAGGTTTCTTGACGCGAGACGCGCGGATCGTGGAACGGAAGAAGGCCGGCCTTCACAAGGCCCGCAAGGCCCCGCAGTACTCGAAGCGCTAGCAGCGGCCCACTCCGTGGCCCGCCGCTATTTCGGCACCGACGGCGTTCGCGGGATCGTCGGGCAGGATCTCACGGAGGAGCTCGTCACGCGGCTCGGGCGTGCCTTTGCCCTCTGGAGCGGAGGCGCTCCCGTCCTCATCGGACGCGACACGCGCGCGTCGGGGCCTTCGCTCGAGGTCGCGCTCTCGGACGGTCTTGCCTCGGGAGGCTCTGACGTGACCTGGGGCGGAATCCTTCCGACGCCGGCGGTCGCGCTCCTCGCGCAGGGCTGCGGCGCGGTCATCTCGGCCTCGCACAATCCGCCCGAGTACAACGGCGTCAAGTTCTTCGACGCCGACGGCTTCAAGCTGACTGACGCCGCCGAGATCGAGGTGGAGAGCCTTCTAGATGCGCAGCCCGCCGCCGACGACGTCGAGGCGCGGTGGCCGGAGCCCGAGGAAGGGCTCGCAGACGCGTACGTCGGTCTGGTAGCGGACCGGTTCGGGGGCCCGCTCGAGGGCCTTCGCATCGTCGTCGACTGTGCGAACGGCGCGATGAGCGATGTCGCGCCGACTGCCCTCGAGCGACTCGGCGCGATCGTCACCCCGCTCGCAAACGAGCCCGACGGCATGAACATCAACGTGGCCTGCGGAGCGACCGATCTCTCCTTCGTGTCTCGCACCGTTGCCCAGGGAGACTTCGACCTCGGCGTAGCCTTCGACGGCGACGGCGATCGGATGCTTGCCGTCGACGCGACCGGTCGTGTGGTCGACGGGGACGAGATTCTCGCCGTCCTCGCGCTTCATCTACAGGTCGAGCTCGTCGTCGTGACGACGATGACGAACCTCGGGTTCCACCGCCTCATGGAAGAGCGAGGCGTTCGCGTCCTGACGACGGATGTCGGCGATCGCTACGTCCTCGACGCGCTCCGCCGCGAAGGCGGCGTCCTCGGCGGCGAGCAGTCCGGCCATTTGGTCTACCTCGAAGGCCACACGACGGGTGACGGTCTCGCAGCGGCGCTTCTGCTCGCCCGCGCGGTCGTGGAGACGGAGCGACCCCTCGCCGAGCTCACCGCCGGCATGCCTCGTTTCCCGCAGGCCACTGCGAACGTAACAGTCCGCTCGAAGGCGATCCCGAAAACGCTGACGCAAGAGTTCGAACGCCTGAACTCCGAGCTCGGCGTCACGGGGCGGGTCATCGTGCGTCCGTCGGGGACAGAGCCGGTCGTGCGCATTCTTGCGGAAGCCGAATCCGCCGAAATGGCTGAAACCCTCTGTGCTAGGATCACCGCCCTCGTCGAAGGAGAGCTCGGCTGACGCCGGGCTTTGCTTTTTACGGGCCCCTTGAGGGAAGGAGCGTCGAGTGTGCGGGATCATCGGATACGTAGGCTCGAGAGAGGCCAAGGAGCTCCTTCTGAGTGGCCTGGAGCGCCTGGAATACCGCGGCTATGATTCGGCGGGAATCGGCCTCCTCGAAGATGATGGGCTGGACTTCGTCCGTGCGGTCGGCAACCTCGACCATCTGAAGGCCGCCGCGGCGTCGAACGGCTCGAAGTCGACGACCGGTGTGGGTCACACCCGCTGGGCGACGCACGGGCGAGTCTCGGACGAGAACGCTCACCCTCTGTCCGGTTGCGAGGAGGGCGAGATCGCGATTGTCCTGAACGGGATCGTCGAGAACTTCCTCGAGCTCAAGGCGAGCCTTCTCGCCGAGGGGCACACCTTCACCTCCGAGACGGACGCGGAGATCGTCACGCACCTGATCGAGCGTCACTACGCCGGAGACCTCGTGGATGCGGTTCGCGCCGTGTATCGCAAGCTCCAAGGGCACTTCGCCTTCGTCGTCATCCACCAAGACCACCCGGGCCTCCTCGTCGGTGCGCGCCTTCAATGCCCTCTGGTCGTCGGCGTCGGGGATGGCGAGATGTTCCTCGCTTCGTCGATCGCCGCCTTCCTGCGCGAGACGAACCGCGTCCAGCTGATCGAGGACGGTGAGATCGTCGCGATCACGCCTGCGGGCGCGAGCTTCATCTCGGTCGAGAACGGCGTCCGGGAGCGTGAAGAGCTGCGCGTGGACTGGGATGACGAGTCCGCCGACCGCCACGGACATGAGAGCTACATGCTCAAGGAGATCTACGAGCAGCCGAGTGCGGTCGCCCGCACGATCGAGAAGCACGTCGACGGCGACGAGTTGCGTCTCGACGGCCTCGGCCTGACTGACGATGAGCTCGTCAAGGTCAGCCGCATCTTGATGCTTGCGTGCGGCACGGCCTACCATGCGGGCGTCGTCGGGCGCTACGTCGTCGAGGAATGGGCGCGGCTCCCGTACGAATTCGACATCGCAAGCGAGTGGCGGTATCGCAAGCCCGTGCTCTCGGACGGAACGCTCGTCCTCGGCATCACGCAGTCGGGCGAGACCCGCGACACGGTTCACGCCCTCCGACTCGCACGCGAGCTCGGGGCGCGCACGCTCGCGATGACGAACATGCAAGGGACGCAGGTGACGCGCGAGGTCGACAATGTCCTCTACACACGCGCGGGCATCGAGACCGGGGTCGCGGCGACCAAGACTTTCACGGCGCAGGTCGCGCTCCTTTACCTCCTCGCGCTGAAGTTCGCGCAGGTGCGGGGCGCCATGCCCGAGGAGGAGATTGCGCGCCTTCTTGCCGAAGTGCGCTCACTCCCGGAGAAGATGACGGCGTATCTCGACGGCGACCACCCGATCGAGGAGATCGCGCAGCGGCACTACGAGAAGCCGTTCTTCCTTTATCTCGGGCGCGGCGTGGGACTTCCGATCTGCCTAGAGGGCGCGCTCAAGCTGAAAGAGATCTCGTACATCCCGACCGAGGCGTACTCCGCCGCCGAGATGAAGCACGGACCGATCGCGCTGCTCGGAGAGGGCTCGCCCGTGGTCTGCGTTGCGACCGACTCCGACGTCTACGAGAAGACGGTCTCGAACATCCAGGAGGTCCGCGCCCGCGGAGCCGAAGTGATCGCAGTCGCGACCGACGGAAACGAAGACATTCAGCACCACGCCGACGATGTGATCTACGTGCCGCGGACCGACTCGCTTCTCCAGGCGGCGCTCGCCGTGATCCCGCTCCAGCTCCTGGCCTACCGCATCGCGCGGCTGCGCGGGTTCAACGTCGACCAGCCGCGAAATCTGGCCAAGACCGTCACCGTCGAGTAGCCGGGCGCGCGAATTCGCCAGAACACCGGCACGAAGACGGCACAATCGCCTCACACAGGTGCGTTTCTCCACGGTACGCTGACCGCATGGGGGTACCT